>DATFLA010000280.1:0-7290 GCA_035268305.1 Bacteroidales bacterium
CGGCTTTTACAATCTTCATGGCTGTATCTTTCACCCTTGTTATTAGTTCATTATCATCCAGAAGATTAGCAGCCTCAAGGAGTAACCATGAAGATTCTATATCGTGACCGTATGAATCAGTTTCAGAGGTTTTATTCCATTGTCTGTCGAAGAAACAGATAAGATGATTTGTATTACTGTCAATGATTTTCTCAAGAAACAGGTCAATGAGATTTCTGAGTCGTCCTGCGAGCTCTTCATCAGGCCAGGCCCGGTACAGACCGGCGTAAGCTTCCAGAATATGGAGATGTGTATTCATCGACTTCTCATCCTTTTCTGAGGTCTCACCGATCAGCCTGTCGTTTGTTCTTTCCCAGTTCCGGTTAAAAACTTCAAAATAGCCGTTGTAATCCTTATCCAGGGCGTACTCTTCAAAAAGCCTGTAAATATTTTTAGCTGTTTCAATAGCATCCTGGTCACCCGTGACCCTATAATATTCAGCAAGGGCGTAAATAAAAAAAGCCTGTGTATAGATTTGTTTCCTTGTATCTGCAGGTATACCTGTGGCGGTGACTGACCTGTAGGCACCACCGTCTTCCCTGTCAATAAAATGATTCATAATATAATTTTTCTCCCTCCGTGCCAAATCCAAATATGAGGTATCGCCGAGAACCCTGAAAGCTGATGAATAGGTCCATAGTATCCTTGCATTTAAAATTCCACCCTTATCTTCTACCGGATAAACCTTATCGGAAGCATCCACTCTTCCAAAAAACCCTCCGTTCACCGTGTCAATTACCCTTTCCGACCAGAATGGCAGAAGATTACCTGTGAGATCGAGGCTTACTTCCCTACGTAGTTTTTTTAATATCTCCATATTAGTATTTAATGTCTGATTGTTTTTCTTCCCCTGACCAGCAAGGAGTAAGAAAACAGGAATTATAAACAAGGTTGCTTTCATAATATATGCAATTTGACTTAATAACGAATGTCTGTCACAACAGGATTAATAATTGCAAATTACAAACAAATTATCAGAATTAAACCACTGGCCGTGTTTATCATTGTACGCTTGAGATCATTCGATAAATCTGTCTGCAATATCAGGTGAAGGTATCATACATTTATTTCTTTTGCCAAATACCCTGTAACGCCTCTTTGCGATAAAATTATACAGTGAATCAAGAATAAATCCAGGAATTATTTTAAACAGGTAAAATATCTTCCATATTCCACCAATATCAACAAGGATGCTTATAATTGCTGCTGATCTTATTAGTGTCCCGTTACGTGAAATATATACCACAGTATCACAATCTTCCACCGGCAAACCCTTATCAGCCAGAAGTTGCTGACCTTTCGCCGATTGTAAGGCTGCAAACTTTATTCTCCTTTCCCCGTCTCTTCTTATAACAAAGTTAACCAGACTGTTACAGAGATTACAAACACCATCAAACAGCAATATACCATTAGTTTTATTCATTACATTTAGAACAAACCGGAATGGTATTGGTTAGATATGCTGATAAGTAAAAATCAAAACAGCATTAATAATGTAAAGAAGTACAGGGTTATCCATTGATTATTTGTTTAATACCATCAATGTAGGAAGTAGGTTTCAAGTCGAATCTAGTTTCGAATTTTGACGAGTCAAAATAATAATCACGATCGTACTGGTACATCATCTCAGGCATCTCTTTAAGCACGGGTACAAAAAAACCCATTAATTTCAACATCCATACAGGCAACACCATCAGCCTGTTTTTCACATTCAGCCCGTCAGCGAAAAGCCTGACAAATTCCCTGCCCGTAAGAGTATTCCTGTCGGTTGGCAAGTGCCATACCTGATTAAAGGCGTCGGGGGTGTTACCCAGGAGTGCTGTAGCTTTGGCTGCATCAGGGGTAAAGGTAAAAGAATGTTTCCTGTCGGCATCTACAAACCAGTTGGCTGCCCTTCCTTTTTTAAGATTGTTATAGACCAGTTCAGTCATAATACTGTTACTGTTACCCGGTCCGTAGAAATCTGCCGATCGTGCAATGAGTGCCATCAGTCTTCCAGCCTTTACCTCGTTCATTATTATATCAACCAGCTGTTTTCTTACGGCACCCTTCCTGCTGGGAGGATTCATCAGCGAATCCTCAGTCATATGGGGTATCTCATCTATATCGTACATATAAACATTATCAAAAAAAACCAGTCTTGATTTATATTTCATGCAGGAATCGGTTACTGACCTGACTATTTTCGGCCAGTTTTCTTCCCATACCCTGATTTTATACTCAAGACCGGCTACCAGGTAAACCACTTCTGATCCCTCAATTGCCTTGTCTGTCATTTCAGGATTCAGGATATCGGCCTGGAACAGCTCGTCTGTCTCATTTATTCTTACAGGATGCCTGCTTACAAGCCTGATCATGTCTGTATAGTCTTTTAACTCACCTGCGAGTAAAGATCCTATTGCTCCTCCAGCTCCGAGTATTGTCTGCATAGCGATGAAATTTAAATATTAATAATTTTTTGCCTGCACCTTCCTGGCGGCTTTTACAACAACCGACCTGGGGGCAAATCTGACTGCATTTGCCATCAGGGCATTTTTAAACCCATGGATGGCTACGGCTTTCCCCTTCTCCATTGCCCTGTATCCATATTCCGCAACCTCTCTTGAAGTAGGAAAATTATTCCCATCAAACAACTTACTTTCACTCATTGCTGCAGCAGACTGGAATCCACTTTGAGTAGCTCCCGGACAAAGGGCTGTGACTGTAACCCCGAATTCATTAACCTCATTATTTATTGCTTCTGAGAAATTCAGGACAAATGCCTTGGAGGCAAAATAGACAGACATTGTCGGACCAGGTTGAAATGAAGCAGTTGAAGCAAGATTAAGAATCTTTCCGCTGCGCCTATTTATCATTTCAGGAAGATAAAGCCATGTAAGATGAGCAAGAGTGGTAATATTAAGGTTTATCATTCGTTCCTGCTTTTCCCAGTCGCTGTCGACAAACATGCCATAGTCGCCAAAACCAGCATTGTTTACCAGGAAATCAACAGTTAAGCCCATATCCTTAACAGCCTCATAGACTTCCCGTGCCGATCCCGGAACTGACAGGTCCTTACCTATAATGAAGACTTTCACCCCATGTGTTTCTTCAAGTTCAGTCTTAAGTTCCACCATCTTATCTTTGCTTCGCGCAACAAGAATAAGATCTCCTCCTTTTTCAGCATGTATTCTTGAAAGTTCGTATCCTATCCCGTTTGATGCCCCGGTAACCAATGCAGTTTTACCCATATTTTTTCCCTGTAATTAATTTTTAATATATATTTTTGATATAACATCCATGAATATGGAAAGTTCAGCAAGATTGATGTTAATGTCTCAAAAATAACACATTACGTCTCACCAAAACTGTAGTTTCCGGGCCCAGGATGTTCCGTATTTGCCAGCTATGCTTAAAAAATGTCGGTATTTAGCTACATAAAAAGAATTGATGCACAGGTTTCCGGAAAACATTTTCTGCTTCTGCTTCTTATCCTGCTAAACACTGATTTAATTTTTTCACAGACAAAGGAATATATAAATGGCAAAATTATCAATTCATCAACCAAAAATCCCGTAGCTTTTGCAACAGTCAAACTGAAGAAAAACGAACTTGGTGTATATGCCAATGCTGAAGGTGATTTCAGGATAGCCAGGAACCCTGATTTCAGAAATGACAGCCTCATTATAACATGTATAGGATACAAGAGAACAGCAATATCATACAATGACCTTGCCGGATCAGAAGTTAACATCATCACCCTCAGGCAATCAATCTATGGCCTCAACGAAGTTAAAATATTTGCCAAAAGAAGGATTCCCGGCCCGTGGATACTGATCGGAAGAGCTATAAGAAGAATTAGCATTAACTATCCTGTAAAACCTTTCAGCTATATTTCCTATTATCGCGATTATCAGAAGGAAGGAGGTAATTATATCAACCTGAACGAGGCAATTGTCCAGACAATCGACAACGGATTTAGTACTTTATCGACTTACAATAAATACCGTCTGCTAGATTTCAGGAAAAATTCAGATTTCCCCAGGATCAAGGTTTCCCCTTATTATAATCCTGATCATAACAACGACTATTTCAACGGAAGCAAATTCATTCCAAATGCAACGCTCGGCGATCAGAACGGAAATGAGCTTTTCATTCTTATGGTACACGATGCAATCAGGAATAATAGTGTACGCTCATTCTCATTTATTGATTTTTTTGCTGTTGATTTCCTGAAAAACCATTCATTCTCTGACCCTATACCTGTCTATGACAATAACCTTCTTCTCTACAGGGTAAATTTCCGTGGCAGGAAACCAATCACGGGGAAAAATATTACAGTATCAGGAGCCATTTATATTCAGCCTGATGATTATTCCATACATAAACTGGAGTATTCATGCTTTTACAATGAGGGGGTTGAGAAGAAAGAAATGTTCAATATCGACATTGAATACGGTCGTGAGGCAGCTGTAGATTCTCTTATGTGCCTGAAATACATATCTTTCAACAATATATTCAACCTAGTTGATACTGCAGACAACAGTTATTTCAGAATATTAAAATCATATTGGAACCCATCACCGTATTCGAAATCAACCCTTATAGTAGAGTTAAATCACAAGGTTGATCCTGCTTCGGCCGCAAGGAAAATAAATTATGAAATAAGGGTAGGAAATAAACCGAGGAGCATAAAGAATATCCAGGTATCAGGAAATAAGCTGCTTATAAAGCTGCGCGACAAAAACATTAACAAAATAACGCATAAATGTACCGTCAGTATTCAAAATATTAAAGATACGGATGGTAACATCCTTGATCATAAAAGAACCATAGAGATGTATCAGTACAGGGAGCTGTTCGTACAGGAATATAACAAGAAAACAGCTTTTAAAGACAGCTGTTATATGCAATACCTCCCTCTGGAAAAAAACTGCATTTCAAAGGTTTCCGGCAAAGACAAGTACTGGATGAATACCCCGGAGAATATTCAAAAAATAAACAGGTAAAAATTTCAGCAGTCAGGTTGAAAAGATCTTATTAATTGCCGGACTTTATGTATTTTGCAAAAGAATTTACAGTAACCTGAAAATATTTTAAAATGAAAGTGAAAACCCTTGGTCTAATTATAATGTTATCAGGTATTTTCGTTACAGGAATATCACAGAACATTTCTACAGAATCCAAATACCATGATCCTCTTCTCGGGGAAAATATATTTGTTTTTGATCCTGCTATGGATATGAATGAAATTCAGGTTGTACTGGATACACTATTTAACAGGCAGAAAAGTGCCAGGAGTGAATTCAATAAAAATCGTTATGCCCTTCTTTTCAAACCGGGCATTTATAAACTTGATATCCAGGTAGGGTATTATATGCAGGTTGCCGGACTTGGAACCTCGCCGGATGATGTTGTTATTATGGGTGCTGTCAGGTCCAATACAACGCATCACAACAGTGTGCTGACAAATTTCTGGCGCTCTGTTGAAAATCTCACGGTCATTCCCCAAAATGATTCAGCTAATGTTTGGGGTGTATCACAGGCGGCTCCTATGAGAAGAGTTCATATAAAAGGTGATCTTAATCTTTTCGACAAGGGATACGCCAGTGGTGGCTTTCTCGCCGATTCTAAAATAGACGGTATCGTATCTTCAGGACCTCAGCAACAATGGTTCTCAAGAAACACTGAATGGGGAAAATGGGTTGGCGGCAACTGGAATATGATGTTCATGGGAGTTGAAAACGCTCCACCGGGCGACTGGCCGGAAAAACCCTATACTAGGATAGAAACTACTCCACTCGTTCGTGAAAAACCATATCTCACCTGGGAAAACGGGGAATTCTGTGTAAGAATTCCTGCCCTCAAAAAAGACTCAAAAGGGCCTGGCTGGACAACAGGGCAGCTCAATGAC
This sequence comes from Bacteroidales bacterium, assembly GCA_035268305.1. Taxonomy (GTDB): domain Bacteria; phylum Bacteroidota; class Bacteroidia; order Bacteroidales; family VadinHA17; genus LD21. Next base: position 5,933 of record DATFLA010000280.1, read on the forward strand.
AGGGTAATACCACTAAGAGATTTTTATATAGCCAACGCGGAAACAGACAACTCCTCCACCATTAATTCTGCTCTGCTGAGAGGCAGGAATATTATCATAACCCCGGGTATTTACAAGCTTGATAAGTGCCTGCTTGTCACTCATCCCGAAGCCCTTGTTTTAGGCCTGGGGTTCCCTTCATTAACGCCACTTACTGGTCATTCCGTTATGAGATTATTCGATGGCGACGGAATAACTGTAGCCGATCTGATCATGGATGCAGGTGCCGACAAATCCGAAAACCTCCTCCAGGTTGGCGAAAAAGGAGCCTTTCATTCACATGCTGATAATCCGGTATTTCTTTTCGACATTTTCTGCAGGGTCGGGGGACCTTTTAAAGGAAGCACGGTAAGCTGTGTTGAAATAAACAGCAATGATGTATATATAGATCATACATGGCTTTGGAGGGCCGATCATGGCCATGGGGTCGGCTGGGATCTAAACAGGTGCGCAAACGGTCTTGTTGTTAATGGTAATAATGTGACTGTCTACGGACTTTTTAATGAACATTTCCAGGAGTACCAGACCTTGTGGAACGGTGAGAATGGGCATGTATATTTTTACCAGAGTGAAATGCCATATGATCCGCCTTCCGTTGAGGCCTGGAAACATGACGGCATCTATGGATATGCCTCCTATAAAGTATCAGATGCTGTAAAAACACACGAGGCCTGGGGAATTGGAATATATAACGTTTTTTATGATGCCCCTGTAATTGTTGACAATGCAATAGAAGTACCTGCAGCTCTTGTTAAAGATTTTCACCATATGATTATTTTCTGGCTCAATGGTAACAAAGAAAGTGTTGTAAAAAGCATAATAAATGGTGAGGGTGGTCCTGTTAACTTTAATCACAGAAAAGCGGTGATGAACTGATTTTTATTTATTTAAAACTGCGATATATGAAAAAGCACCTGCTGTTAATTGCCCTGCTTGCTGCTTCCATGTCGTGTATAAAGAAAGAAGAATGCAGGGAAACGCCCTATCCCCTGTTCAGTTTTGAGAGTGATTACGGGTGTGCCAATACAAAACATTCATTAAATATTGACCTGCTCAACACTGTCAAAATAATAAGGGATCAGGCAGCCTATGATGCCGAAGTAAGTGGTGAGTGTCATCCGGATATCAATTTTGATGTTTATAATCTTGTTATCGGAAGGCAGGTAACGGATAATATAAACGATACGATTACATACGAACTTAAAAACACCTGCCCCGGTAATGAACTGATGCTTACTATAAATCTTATACAGTCACCTGCCGCCGGTCCGGATACTCTGACCTACCATGCCCTCGTACAGAAACTGGAATACCAGGGA
>DATFLA010000281.1:0-3861 GCA_035268305.1 Bacteroidales bacterium
CCGTGCTATCTTCAATGCATATGCTGTCTCCTCCTCTCCGAAATTAACAATAAGCACATCAGTAGCCGACATTTTTGTCTCCCTGAAAGCACCCAACTGGTTTAAGACGTCATAAATCCTGTCGGCTCCGAAGGAGACACCAACACCAGATACTCCTTCCATACCGAATACCCCTGTCAGGTTATCATACCTGCCCCCGCCGCAAATGCTTCCGATAGTAACATCCAGGGCTTTTACCTCAATTATTGCACCTGTATAATAATTCAATCCCCTGGCAAGAGTAAGATCAAGCTCAATGGCAGAGTTGAAGTCTTCACTTTCAATATAGGAAAACAGGGTCTCAAGCTCCGCTATACCCGCCATCCCAATGACAGAATTTTTTAATACCGCTTTAAGATCCTGCAGTTTTGTTGCTGTACTGCCCGAGAGGTTCAGAACTGGCTGCAGGCCTTCCACAGCTTTAGCGGATATCCCCTTTTCTGCCAGTTCGGCATTTACTGCTGGCAGGCCGATCTTTTCAAGCTTATCAATAGCCACGGTGATATCAGTAATTCTTTCCGGTTCACCTATATATTCAGCTATTCCGGCAAGAACTTTCCTGTTGTTAATCTTTATAACAGTAGAAATGCCCAGGGCACTGAAAATATCATTTATGATTTTAACCAGCTCAAACTCATTTAAAAGAGAGTTACTTCCGATAACATCCACATCACACTGGAAAAACTCGCGGTATCTCCCCTTCTGAGGCCTGTCTGCCCTCCATACCGGCTGAATCTGGTATCGCCTGAAAGGGAAGACTATCTCATCCCGGTGCTGAACAACATACCTGGCGAATGGCACTGTAAGATCATATCTTAATCCTTTATCGCATATCTTTGATGACAACCTTGAAGAATCCCTTGAGTTAATATCTTCGTTATCGACAGATGATAAAAAATCTCCCGAATTTAAGATCCGGAACAATAACTTATCGCCTTCATCGCCGTATTTACCCAGCAGTGTTGTAAGGTTTTCCATAGAAGGCGTCTCTATCGGCTGATAACCATATAACCTGAAGACTCTCTTAATTGTCTCAAAAATAAACTCACGCCTGAGCATCTCCTCTGACGAGAAATCCCTTGTTCCTTTGGGTATTGATGGCTTTGATGACATAGTATTTCAGATAATTACGAAAATGCAACGACAAAAGTATAAAGAATATGCGCCTCCGCAAAGGCCATAACCAACAAAAAATGATTATTAAAGGAGATAAAAAAAACAAGGGGCAATCCGCTAACTCCGGGGAGGATGTATTTTGGCAGGACTGTCCCCCGTTAACTTAGTAAATATACAATTTTTACTGAATAAACGGTATTAAAAGCGGGTACCTGAAAAGCTGTCCTTTAGAGGCTTTTACTGCCGCAATAATTATGCATATTATTTTCAGCATTGATAATGCAATAATCAGTGGTATACCTATTACAATAAAACACAAAGGGATAGCCAGTATCATATATAAAAGCATTGACATCTGAAAATTCAGCGCATTCCTTCCGTTCAGATTAAGCCATACCGATTCATCACGTTTAGAAAGCCAGCAAATAAGTGGCCCGATAACACCCCCGAACGGGAAAAAGTAACCGGCAAAAGCAGACAAATGACACAGCATGGACCAGTTTCTTTCTTTTTCTGATAGTACTCCGTAATCTTCCATAACTTAAGATTTTATTTAAAGACGAATCCTGTATAACAATGATGCATCATTACAATTACTTTTCGAACTTTCTGAGATCAGATTTCAAAAGTCCTTCAGGATTGTATTTATTTATCATCTGCTGGTTATAATAATACATATTTGAATCGTCGGTTCCTATTAACATTTTAAAACAGATCCCTGAATCATTGTCACCCGGAGGTCCGACCATATGAAGTATAACAGTTCCGGGGGTCTTATCCTTTATAGCTTGTTCTATCTCCTCCCCTGGTACAATTTTAATGCTATATGTGTAAACCGCCTTAATCTTGTCCATAGTATTAATTTGCGGCGACAGATCCTCCTGCTTTACAAGTATTGTCTTATTGTGTACCTCGGGGGTATACCTGTTATAATACTTCAGGTATTTCCGGCCTGTCAGTGAAGGGTCTTCCGAGATCATATTGGCATGCTTCTGCATAAACGACAGCACAGCACCCAGCTTATAGCTGTAATCGAGATCATCTTCGCCGGCATATGACAATGGGATAGCGCATATCTCCGGCATCTCACCCAGTTTGGCAACATGTTTTCCCTGGAGAAGGTTAATAAAATTATACTGGCCATGAGTCTTGTCTTTCTCATAGCTTGTTTGTGTAAGTACAATAAAAGAATATTCAGGATTGAGCCGCCTGCCATTGAATTCACTTACACTGATGAACTCATATGGTGTTATGGTCCAGTAAGATTCAACAGCTTTTTTAATATATACATTATAAGATGAGAACGGATCATCTTCCATCACAACACAGGTCTTTGAACCTGTAAACTGTGCAATCTCATCCTTGCTGGGAAAAGGGGCCTGGGCATTCAGACCCAAAACCAGAAATGCAAATGCAACTGCGAGTAGATAATGCTTTACCATAAACTTATTTTTCAACCGGGATGTACAATGGATTTTCTTCATCAAACTTACGTATATAAACAAACATCAGTTGCTTCTTCTTCCTTCTCGACAGTTGAACATATTCATCATATAGTTTACTGTCTTTCATAAGAAGAAGTTCTGTGTTTTCGATATTAAACTCGAGTATCTTGCCGCTCTCAAAATCTATTATATATTGCTTCAATTCAGTACGCGACATATTTGACTGCCCATAGGGTGAATAATACGGGCTGTAAGGACTGTAATAGTAATTACTGTAACCATACGGATAATAATACGGGTCGTAATAACCATATGGTGAGTTATAGTAACGCGAATCATATGTTGTAACATCGGCTACAAAATGGCATATACTGCCAACAAATGTAATCCTGTTGAAGTTACCCTGTACCCTTATATACAACACTCCGTTACGTGAATATCCCCATATATTGTTTTCATCAACTTCCTGTCTTATTCCCATGTTATCATAAAAGTAAAGTTTACCGGGCTCCATTACTTTCCTGAAAAACTCCCTGTCGTTATAATCTACAGATGTCAGTATCCTGGCCTTGGGAATGGGTTTATTCAGCTTTACCTGGTCAAAATTCAGGTATATGCCATCATTGAACCGGAAATCAGGTGTGTACTTAACCATCTCAGTCTGGTCCTGACTGTTTATCTCCTTCTGGTCCTGCCCCTTCAACAAGGATAAGTAAGAAGCCGTTATCAATACGACTGCTGTTATTGCTAATTTTTTCATACTTACCATTTATATCTTTAATTCAGGTATGGATCAGGCATCCTGTCCTACTGACAAATTTAACGTTTTCCTCTTTAGGTTGATAATTTCAGTTAATGTATATTTATTATATATTTTGATTAATTTTACAGAACCCAATAAATCTTATATGCTTTTGGAAAACGGAAATAATAAAGAAAAAGTAAGTTCCGATCAATCTTATGCAGATTTTTTTGAAAAAATCAGCAGGAAAATAGAAAAGTATTCGATTATAGCCATATTGTGTCTTATTGGAGCAATAATACTTATCTCTTTCTCCCGCGACCTGATTGCAGGCTTTCTGATCATTGCGGGAGCCAGCATCGGGCTGGTGGCTGTAAGGAGCCTCTTTGAAGCCAACAGGGAATTTAAAAAATCCCTGAATGAAATTGCTGACCTGAATGAAAAAAAGGATGTTGTGATCACCGATTTCTCTCATAAACTGAGGGAACCCCTGAATAACCTTGTGATAATATCTGATAT
>DATFLA010000282.1:0-3749 GCA_035268305.1 Bacteroidales bacterium
TTCATATTGCCACACCACCTCACTGGCATGGCATCATATCGAAAACAGCTGCAGAGGCAGGCAAGGACATCTGGTGTGAGAAACCGATGACAAGGACCATTGGTGAAGGCTTGCAGGTTATCGATGCCGTGCAGCGTAATGGTGTGATGTTCCGCCTTAACACATGGTTCAGGTTCAAGGATCAGTTTTACGGACTTGGTACAACGGTAAAACCGCTAAAGAAACTTATCGACAGTGGTGTCCTGGGATGGCCCCTTAAAGTTACAGTGAGCGGGATTACCGGGTATGACTGGAAATTTTACTGGAGTGGTTTGTATAATCTTAAACCTATGCCTGTACCTGAAGTTCTTGATTATGATTTCTGGCTCGGCCCTGCACCATATAAACCATATAATCCTGAAAGAGTACATGCCAAATTCAGAGGTTACTGGGACTACGACGGTGGAGGCCTGGGGGATATGGGACAGCATTACCTCGACCCCGTTCAATACATGCTTAATAAAGATGATACGGGACCTGTGTTTATCGAAGTTGATGCCCCTGAACAACATTATGATGCCGTGGGCTCATGGAGAAGGATAACATATACATATGCAGATGGGTGTAAGATAATTCTTGACGGGGAAAACCGCGACAAGGACGCTGCCTATATCGAAGGTCCTCACGGAAAGGTTTATAAAGGTTTCAGGTCGGATATACCTGATATGAAGAAACTGATTGATTCACTTCCCGACCCGGCCCCACAGATTTCTACGTTTACCGAATCTGTTCTTACACGTAAGAAATTTGCTCTTAATGAAGCTAATGGTCACAGGTCATGTTCCCTCGTAAACCTCGGCAAGATAGCACTGAGGCTTGGCAGGAACCTGAAATTTGATCCTGTAAGTCAGCAATTTGTGGATGATGCCGGTGCTAATGCTCTTATCAATCAGCCGATGAGAGGACCGTGGACTATCTGATTTTGATGCTGTAAATTTAAGGACCTGATTAATCAACTTTTAAAGCATAAAATAATGAAAATTAACAAAATAATAGTATTGTGTCTTTCTGTGCTGATGTTTACGGCAACATCATTTTCACAGGATAACAGAACCCTTGAGACAAAAGTGGCGGATTTGCTGGCGAGACTGCCTGCACACGACACCCAACTTACAGATAAATTGATGGAGGACATGCTTTCACTCGGTGAACCTGGCTGGAAGATAATCTGTGACCAGGTTATACCATCGGGTACAGGCGATGATACCCAGGCACGTTTTGCAATTGAGAGTTTCTCGAGGTACCTGTCGAAGGATAAGGATGCAAAGGGAAGAAATGATTGGGAAAAAAACTGTATTTCATATGCTGTCTCCAAAACTGATTTTAATGTACGTGACTTTTTTATGAAACAGCTTCAGCTTGTTGGAGGTACAGCATCATTGGAGGCCATGAAACAATATATCGGTTCAAAGGAAATGTGTCAGCCGGCAGTCGCAGTCATCTCTGCAGTAGGTGGATCTGAAGCGGAGAAGGAACTGGCAGCTTCTCTGAAGAATGACGCTCTCCCATGTGCAGCAGCTGTTATGAATGATCTTGCACTTATGGATTCACGGATAGCCGTTGCCGATTATATTAAGTGGGCAGGATCATCGGATCATGGTATCAGGGCCGCTGCCCTTAATGCTTTGGCTCACAGCGGAAGTCCTGATGCCCTGCCTGTTCTCCTCGACGCAGCGAAGATCGTTGATTTCAGATGGGAAGCTACAGGAGCTTGCTCAGCACTGCTTACCTATGCAAAGAAAATTGCCTCTGCTGGAGATATAAAAGGAATGGACAAAATATGCCGTACGATTATTAATAAAAGCCGGGATAAGCTCAACTTTCAGAGTAAAACGGAAGCACTCGGCATATATACTACATTTCATGGCATAAATGCGATGCCTTATATCCTGAAGGCAGCTTCCGATCAGAACAGGAAATACAGAGCCGCTGCCATCAATATGTCGCTGGCAATAAAGGGCTCCGGGGTAGTAAGTCAATGGGTTAAGTATTTTAAGAGAGCAACTCCTGATGCAAAACCTGAGATTATAGCCATGCTGGGCGAAAGAGCTGATGAAACGGCACTGCCGCTTGTTAATTCGGCCTTATCAGATAATGATGTGAATGTAAGAGTGGAAGCTGCCGCAGCACTGGTAAAGATAAGTGGCAACAAAGCTGTTAATTCCCTTATCAATTATATGCTTGTGTCCGGTAGTGATGAAGATCAGGAAGCTGCGAGGTCGGCCCTGAAAACCGTTCTGGACAACGATAACCTGCACTTCCTTATACCTGTTCTTAATGAAGGTCCGCCCTTTGCAAGGATATCTGCTGTTGACCTGCTGGCCTGGAGCAGAAACAACAGGTATTTCAGTGATGTTCTTAAATATGCATCATCGGAAAACGAACCGTTGCGCGCAGCAGCTGTAAAAGCTCTTGCCAGCCTGGCCGGTAAGGATGATCAGAATAAGCTTATTGAACTTCTGTCAGTAACAGAAAAACCTGAATATATTGCCGGTATACAGGAAGCCCTTGCAAATGCAGCAAACCAGGTTGAAGATCCGGCTAATCGCTCATCTGTTATTCTGAAAGCCTTTAAGAATAATATTAATAAGGAGAAACTTATACCGGTGCTTGCCGAAACCGGTGGGGAAAAGGCACTACAGGTAGTTTTAAAGGAATTTGAAGAAGGAAATCCGGGCATGAGGGATGTCTGCTTCCGCACTCTTACACAATGGAAGGATGATTCCGCTTCTTCGGCTTTATTCTCTATCTGTGCCTCAGGGAACAAGACATTTGAGGCTCCTGCCTTTGAAGGATACGTAAGAGTTGTCTCATCATCAGGTATGCCTGATGAGGAAAAGCTTCTTCTCTTCAGGAAAATAATGCCATTTGCGGTAAGTGCTGCCCGTAAAAATGAACTTTTATCACAGGTTGGTAAGCTGAAAACATACCAGTCGCTTTTTTATGTGTCTGATTTTCTTGATGATCCGTCAACTTCCGATGCTGCTGCCAGGGCTGCTATGAGTATTGCCCTGCCTTCCGCGGGCTCAAAAGCCGGAATGTACGGGGACCTTGTCAGGAAGATACTGGTAAAGGTGATGGAAAAACTACAGGGACAGGAAAGCGAATATGACAGGGAGATGGTAAATAAATACCTGGCAGATATGCCTGCCGGCAAAGGTTTCGAGCCTATCTTCAACGGCAAGGATCTTACAGGCTGGCATGGACTGGTTGAGAATCCAATTGCACGTTCCGGGATGAGTCCACAGGAACTTGCGAAGAAACAGGCTGAGGCAGACAGTAAGGTGCCGGGCAACTGGAGTGTAAAAGATGGTTGTATCTGGTTTAGCGGCGAAGGCGATAACCTGTGCACAATAAAGCAGTACGGTGATTTTGAGATGCTGGTTGACTGGAAGATAACAAAAGAAGGTGACAGCGGTATTTATCTCAGGGGATCACCGCAGGTTCAGATATGGGATACCTCACGTGTCGATGTGGGTGCACAGGTAGGTTCGGGTGGATTATATAATAATCAGGTTAATATGTCGAAGCCGCTGAAGGTAGCTGATAACCCTGTTGGAGACTGGAATAGCTTCAGGATAAGAATGACCGGGGAAAAAGTAAGTGTGTGGCTCAATGGTGAGCTTGTAACTGACAATGTTACAATGGAAAATTACTGGGATCGTTCCCGCCCCATTTTCCCGACTGGTCCCATTGAATTACAGGCTCAT
>DATFLA010000283.1:0-2009 GCA_035268305.1 Bacteroidales bacterium
TATCCCATATTAACTAACTCAACCCATAAATCTTCGAAAAAAACGGAATCCAATATTCTTAAACCCTATTTAAATAATCCTAGCTCCTGTTCAATTTGTTCTAAAGACTTGCCTTTTGTTTCCGGGATCCATATTTTCACAAAAACAAAGGCTAAAAGACTCAAAATTCCAAATATGCCGAACAAATAATTCAATCCTAAACTTCCCTGAATGACCGGTGCAAAATAAACTGTCAGGAAGGTGCACAACCAGCTTATAGCTGTTGAGAATGACATGGCGACACCTTTTATTCTGTTCGGATAAATTTCTGAAATGATCACCCACATAACAGGAGCGAATGATGCGGCAAAAAATGAAATATAAACTAACAATGCAACTAACACTCCTATACCGTTTTGAACCGGTTGGGCAAATTCATAGGTTAAATAAGCCAAAGAAAAAATCATGCCTGCCGCTCCCCACAGCAGTAATGTCTTTCGGCCTTTTGAATCAACAAGCCAAAGGGCAATTATTGTCATCAAGAAATTCACTAATCCAACTATTACAGATAACATCAGTGAATCTACTGCTGCTGAACCTGCCGACTGAAATATGTTTGGTGCGAACATTATAACAGCATTGATACCTGTTATTTGTTGAAAAGCGGCTATCAGAGTCCCTATTAGAACAATCTTCCCGGTTTTGCCTTTGAAGACTTCTCCAAAACTAATTTTTTCCCTGCCTTTTTCTATTAAAAGAATCTTTTCCATTTCCGGCAGTTCTTCGTCGATAAGTTGCTGTCCTCCAATTCTCTTCATAATATTAACTGCCTCATTCTTTCTATTTTTTGACAATAACCAACGAGGACTTTCAGGAAGTGATGTTAAGAGAAAAATCAGATATACTGACCCAAAGATGGCTGGTACTGCCAGCATATAGCGCCAGCTGTTCTCACCTAAACCTATGAAGAAATAATCTATTAAATAAGCCAGCAAAATACCAAATGTGATTGCAAACTGATTCATCGATACTAATTTACCCCTGTTATATGCCGGTGATATTTCTGAAGTATACATTGGTCCAACTACGGATGTTGCGCCAACTGCCAGTCCCGAAAGTAAGCGGAATATGATCAGCATTGACGAGGATCCGGCTATTGCACAACCTAAGGCAGATATGATATATAAAATCGCTGTTATGATCATTACATTCTTCCTGCCATATTTTTCAGTAAAATTTCCGGTAAAAAGGGCGCCTATCAGGCAACCAATTGTCAGAAGAGCGGCGACTGTTCCAAGACCGCCGTCACTCAGGCTGAATTCGCCTTTTATCATGTCGACGGCACCTGATATCCCTGCCATATTCAATCCGAAAATTAATCCCCCGTTAACAGCAACAAATACTATCCAGTATAAATATCTCTTGTTCATGAATTATATTATTATATTTTTTATATTTTGAAAATACTGCCTCCCGGATAACTTATATCCTGAGTCTTTACATTCATGAATTGATGAATATCTCCCTAATGACATATAATCATTTATCTGATATAAATCGTCAATAATGTACCAGGACGGCAAAAATCCTTAAGAGCATCTTCATAACCGGGCATAATGGTTTTCCAAACAGTAGAACCATTATGCCCGGATAATCAGATATACAGATGATCTACCATGTTCCGGTATTCTGGACGTAAAGTCCTTCGGATAATGTAATCTCTGTATTAGGTATGGGAAGATACTCATCCTGATTTTTCCTGAAATGGGCTGAACTCAGATATGGCCGTCTTGCCGACTCACTGCTGACATAGGCATTTAAAGTTTCAGCAGCGATGCCCCATCGTACCAAATCGAAGAATCGAGGGCTTTCCATTGCAAATTCAAGTCTCCTCTCCCATCTTAGTGCCTTCCTGGCAAAATCCTGGGTCCAGTTGCAATTAACTCCATCCTGATAAGTCTGAATGTCGTAATTTGAAAAGGTGGAATTGTCTGCGTATCTCAATCCATTTGTATTGGCAGCCCTTGTTC
>DATFLA010000284.1:0-6894 GCA_035268305.1 Bacteroidales bacterium
CGGAGATTGCTGAGTTCAGTACTATTCTTGTCCCTTTTACCTCTATATCAGTCATTCTGGGTTTTGAATACTGCTCTCTCACATAAACAGTGGACCCAATTATGAGATTGTTAGCCTTGCAGAAATCAAAATATTCCTCATCATAACCCAATAATCTTTTTATCATGTACCAGTCACCGGCATTGGTCAGGCTGAGCCTGATAATTTCCCTGTCAGTGTATATATTACCTTTTTCATCCGGTATAGGATCTCCGTGAGGATCCGTTTGGGGATTTCCCAGGAAAAGACTTATTTTTTCCGCCAGAATATCCGAAGTCGAATGTTCCAGTAATTCAGCTTCCCTGTGTACCTCATGCATTGAAAGGCCCAAAACCTGGTTTAGGAATGTCTCCCACAACCTGTGTTTTCTGATAGTTCCAAGAGCTATTCTTTTCCCTGAAGGTGTAAGTTTATACTTCTTGTATTTTTCGTAATCAATTAATTTTTTTAATGCCAGCTTACGGGCCATATCAGTCGCTGCCGCATTAGTTATTCCAAGTTTTCCGGCAATTAGTCCCGGACGGGTTTCAATACCTTCGTCCATTTCAAACCTGTAAATCGCTTTCAGAAAGTCTTCCGCTGATACTGAAACATTTGTTCCCATATTCCAAAATAATATTTAAGTATACTTAAATATGTAAACACATACATTGACAATTTGTTCTGTTTAACAGGTAAATAAAAATATCAGCAGCATAGGAGGTTCTTAATTAAATGAAATAGTAAATTTGACTCTGTTATGATCAATCATATGACGGATACACACTATTAAGTATATTATTATGATCTCAAGAACCTTTTCATTCCTTTGCCTTTTATTATCAATAACATTTACAAAAGTTTCCTGCCAAACGGATGGCTGGCATATTACGGCCCGGACAGACACCGGATCATACACAGGTGTGACCCTTGCAAACGGCAGGATAGGCATAGTATCCTCCCCGGGGCTTTTTAAGACACAAAAGATCATACTCAACGATGTCTATGACTACGAAAAGCCACAGGATGACAACAGGATAATTACCGGCATGAATTTCTGTAATCTTGAAATGGAAATTGATGGTGAAAAAATTACAAATGAAAATATTTCAGACTGGAAGCAGACCCTTGATATGAAAGAAGCCTGTCTGAATACGAGTTTTACTTTCAGGGACAAAGCGGTTATTTCTTATAATATCTATGCCCTGCGTAATTTACAATATACAGGATACATCGACTTCAAAATAACCACAAAGAAGGATATATCGCTGAAAGTTACCGGTATAATTTTTACACCTGCAGAATACCAGGTAGTATCTGACACTTTTAAGATACTTACCGACAATGAAACTACAATGCCGTTTATAAAAACCGTCGGAAAAAGCAGTCAGGGGAAACAGCTGGTATCTGCTGCTGCAGCTTTCATATGGCATGATATAAACACAACAAGGAAGAATGAAAGACCCCCTCTCAGCGCTTCCTCTCCATCCCCTTACGATAACCGGCTTTCCTTTGCTGAAGACTTAAAGGAGAATAGTATTCTGAGGTTTGCATGGGCCGGTGCTGAATGCACAAGTCAGGATTTTGCCGATCCGCGGTCAGAATCGGAACGAATGGCTATCTACCTCATGCTCACACCTGTGGAAACCCTTCTTAATGCTCACAGGAAATTATGGGCAGATTTATGGGAGGGCGATATAGAGATAGACGGCGATCCGCAGGCGCAGCTGGATGTAAGGCTGGCACTCTATAACATATATTCATCAGGGAGGGCCGGAACCAATTTAAGTATACCACCTATGGGACTTACGGCGACGACCCTGGGAGGACACATCTTTTGGGATGCAGAACTATGGATATTCCCGCCTGTCCTGCTTTTTAACCAGGGTATTGCAGAATCAATGATCAACTACAGGACCAACAGGCTCGCCCCTGCTGAAAGAAAAGCCGCCAATTACGGATACGCCGGGGCTATGTACCCATGGGAAAGTGCTAATTCCGGAGAAGAAGCCACTCCCCCGTTTGCTCTCACAGGAACTTTCGAACATCATATTACAGCAGATGTTGCTATAGCTGCATGGAACTACTACCGGATAACAAAAGACAAGCAATGGCTTAAGGAGAAAGGCTTTCCAATGATAAGAAAGATAGCTGACTTCTGGGTAAGCAGGTCTTCAAGGAACAGCGATGGAAGCTGGTCGGTAAAGAACGTTGTGGGAGCAGATGAATTTGCACATAATATTGATGATGATGCATTCACCAACGGGGCTGTTATCACAGCACTGAGGATAGCCGGCAAGGCCGCTGAAACAACAGGTTCAGCTGCTGATCCGGACTGGAAAATTGTAGCTGATAATCTTGTCATACATAAATTCCCGGATGGTATAACTAAAGAATATAAAACCTATAACGGAGAAACTGTAAAACAGGCAGATGTCAACCTGCTCGCTTATCCTCTCGAAATAAATACCTCAAGAGAATCAATTATCAGAGACCTCCGTTATTATGAACCCCGGCTTGCTCCGGAAGGTCCTGCAATGGGGAAATCCGTACTGTCTCTTATCTATGCCCGACTTGGTGATTCGGTTAATTCTTACAGGCTTTTTAAAAAGAGCTATGAGCCCAATAAACAACCTCCGTTTGGCTCCTTATCAGAATCACCCCTGTTTGAGAATGCCTATTTCGTTACCGGTGCAGGAGGTATGTTACAGACAATATTATTTGGATTTGGTGGATTACACATCACCGACAATGGTATTATCCAGGAAAAACCCCTGTTGCCGGGAAAATGGGAATCGCTTACAATTAAAGGTGTCGGACCTGAAAAACAGACTTTCACCGTTCAAAGGGAAACAAATAAGAAATAGCTGTTATTTTTTAAATACTGTTGTTACGGTAGTTCCCTTACCCGGTATACTGTCTATAAATATCTTTCCATTATTAAGCTCAATCAGCTCACGCGAAAATGAGAATCCCAGTCCGTTTCCGGGTTCCTGCATTGTTCCGGGACGCGAAAACCTGAGGCTGTTGCTCATAAGGCCTTCGAGTTCATCCTTCGACATACCAACACCATAATCTTTAATAATAACAAGGACGTTATCGCTGTTGTCAATACAATTTATCTCTATTACACCCCCCCTGTAAGAGAACTTGCATGCATTGGATATAAGGTTCCTGAAGGATGCAAACAGCATGTTATAATCTGCTTTCACCATCACATTATCAGGTATGTAATTCCGTACTAACAGATCCTTTTCAAGTATCTGTATCCTGAACAGATCCAGTGCTTTATTCAACATTGTGGAGACATCGAAAAGAACCGGCTTTATATCACCGGCATTCAAAAATTCATGTCCCCATTCAAGTAATGTATTCAGCAGATTATCCAGTTTCTGTGAGGCTTCGTAAGCATTTTCAAGACATTTTCTCCTCTCACTCTCATTGTCAAGCATATCGCTGTTTAAAAGTTCAAGCATACCTATTATTCCACCAAGAGGAGATTTAAGGTCGTGACCAATAAATGAATACATCCTGTTCTTCAATTCTATTGAATCCTGTATCTTTGATTCAAGTTTTTTCCTGTCGGTTATATCCCTGGCATAAATCAGTACTGAAGACACTTCACCTGCTTCATCTTTTTCAGGGTATATTCCCAGGTCAAGAGATATGGATGTATGTAATTTTTCAAGTAGTACAGCACAATTTTGCTGTTTGCCGGATCTGAAAGCCTGCATCACTGATGAAGATATCACACCGGAGTTCTGTTTGCTCATCCCGATATTCCAGTTACCTGGTTTAACAAGGAAATTCTCTTCAAGGTTAAATAGTTCAAGAAAGGCGGGATTTGCGTAAATAGGAAGCATATCCCTGTCGAGTCTTAATATCATGTCTCCGGTATTCTCTGCCAGTGACCGGTATAACAGCTCCTTTCTGGTTAGTTTATCATTAATCCTCAGGCGGACAAGGGTGAGAGTCGCCTGTTTAAAGAATGTCTCAATGAGTCCTGCATTATCTATTTTATGACCATCACGTACAAATAATACACAGCTGCCTAAAATATGATTGCCGGTACCAATGGATATTTCGAGGATCTCCTTTATCCCGACGAGCTTCTCTATCTGACGACAAACTGTCTCGGGTACCGTATGAAAGGTCATATCATAAAGGTTTTCATGAACCTTAATGAGCTTCCCATACTGTGCAAAGCTGAATGAGTCCTTGTTCAAAGGCACTATCCTGCCTGTAATTTTATTTCCCAGCAGGCTGTAAACAGATTTTTGCAGGTTTCCTTTTAAGCCTGTAACTGACTCCACTCTTAGCTGGGTAAGTTCATCATTTATCGAATTAATATTAATTATTGCATGGGGCACCAGCTTATGCAGGTACTCAGCCAGGACCTCAAAAAACTCCTTTTCGGAACTCACTTCCAGGAACCTTACAGCAGAACTGAAAAGCAGCGCAATACTCTCCTGCTGAGATTTTTCAGCTTTTTCCCTGAGTATCCTGTTTGTCGATTCGGTAAATATACCCTGGAAGCCCTTTATCTTTCCTTTTTCCCTTATTATACTCAGATATGCATCTCCCCATCGTGTTTCACCTGTTTTATGTATCCATTCAAAAACAAGTTTTTCACCGGGAAGGATACCCTTTAAAGCAGAAGCAAACAGTTTAAGATAAAAACCATGATCCTTTTTCGGGAAAATAGGTGTCTTTGTAAAATGCTTTCCCACAAGGTCTTCGACAGCATAACCCGTAACATCACAGATTGGTTGACTAACCGAGGTTATCATACCTGTAACAGACATGGATGCAATTCCTACATTTGTAAAATCGTACAGCTCTTTCAGCCGTTCAGCCTGCTCATGAAGCTGGTTCTTCATATTTACCTCTTCAGTAACATCCCAGCTTATACCGTAAAGAGTAGATTCCTTCTCGTTTATAACCCTGGGAGATACCTTAATACGGAACCATCTCTGCGTCTTCCCTTTTAATAATACCTGGTATTCATCGGAAACTTCCCTGTTCTGGTTTATTGATAAAAGCAGGTCATGCTTTATCTGCTTAATATCAGATGGTGACAATAACTTCAGAATATGTTTAAGGGATGAGCTTGTGGTTGAGCTTTTAATACCAATTATCTCATCTACATTTGGAGATATATATTTTAAAATAATACCTCTTCCTGATTTTTCCAGCTGGAAAAGGATAACGGGGAGGGAGTCAGTAATTTCTGTAAGTCTGCGGTGAGATTGGGCCAGGTCGGACTGTAACTTAAGTCTTTCGGTAATATCGCGTAATAAACCCTCCACTCCCGTAACTTCACCATTATTATCCTTTATAAATTCTGCATTGGCCGATACATTAAGAATATTCCCGTTTTTGTCTTTTAGCTTCAGATCATAATCATAGACAAAGCCCTGGCTGTATAATAATTCCCTGAAATTTTGACGGTCGGTCGGATCAACAAAAAACTCATTTACAGATCTTCCCGTAATTTCCCCGGGATTATAATAACCCAGTTTCCTTACCGAAGGACTGACAAGTGTTATTATATTGGTTAAATCGGTCTGGTAATAAACATCGCTGATAGAATTAAAAATTCTTTCATATTTATCTTCACTCTTCTTTAGTGCTTCTTCTGTTTTCTTAAGCTTTGTAATATTCTGAAAAACTGCATGAATTTCATCTATCTCACCTTCAGTATCAAATTTTAGAAAGCACGAAAGGCATACATTTATCTCCTCCCCTTCGCAACACATGAGTGTCAACTCAGAGTCATCACTGCATTTGCCTTTCATAAGGTCCTTTTTTATATCCCGGAAATGGTTCAGAGAAGAATCAGAAACAAAACTGATAAAAGGTTTCCCTGTTGCCTCATCTGCTTTGTAGCCAAGAGTATTAAGCCACGGCTTATTCACATAACGAATATTGAAATCCTTATCCAGAACCTGGTAATTAATTTTTGTATTCTCAAATAATTCAATCATCCGGTTTAATTCTGTTCTCAAACCGGAACAGGATATATCTGTTTTATTGCTATTCATATCAGAAAAAGGATTCAGATTACATTGTTTCTTATTCTCCACCTTACATTAAATGGCCCTTTCTCCGGACCCGAAGGATCTAATAAAGTATATCTGTCATTTACAAGTCTTCTAACTTTAGTATTGAACGAAGAGTATCTGGCCGGGTTACTTTCATCAAGGAGATATGCAATTCTTTTCAGAACTGAAATATTCCCGAGTCTCAGTCCGTAATCGAAAAGTCTGGCCTGATTGAAATGGGTATCAGGAAAAAGCATCATTAGATCGCTGTATGAACGGACATACCTTGGCAGATCGAAACAATCAATTATTGTTTTTTCCAGGTCAGTTACGGATATCCTGTGATTGTTCCTCTGCATAACCATCGAACCAAAATCTTTATGGGGTCGTATGCGTATAAAATTGAACCGTGTACCGGAGAATGTCTTATTTACCTTCTGATGGCAAGAGGATACATAAACCTCCCCGGGAATGTCTTTATCGAGTTCATGAAGCGCCAGGGCTGACTGATGCGATACAACACCACCATTAATTATCCTGCTGCCTATCACAAATTTATCCCTGATATAAATCCTGCAATACTTCCCTCTTTCCAATCTAGTTATAAGACCGTTATTCGAAAGAGTTTCAAGATAATTCTGAATATCAGCGGGAGAATAATCAACGATCCGTGCAAGTTCAGTGGTAGAAAATATATCCAGCTGGCTCTCTTCTACAACTTTTAGAAGTTTCAGAAAATCGAAGGTCATACTGATTACCTAATTAACTACTTTACAGTAACAAAATTAAAATTTAATAACTCTTTTGGTAATATTAATTTATTTTTTTTATT
>DATFLA010000285.1:0-2567 GCA_035268305.1 Bacteroidales bacterium
AGGGTCCGTTTGTTTTATTGATTTTTGTATTTATCCTTTCATCTTTCCTCGACAATATTGCTGCTGCACTAATAGGGGGAACAATAGCTCTTGTGGTGTTTAAGGACAAAGTGCATATGGGTTACATTGCAGCACTTGTTGCGGCGAGCAATGCAGGGGGGAGCGGGAGCGTGGTAGGCGATACCACAACCACAATGATGTGGATTGATGGTGTATCGGCCTTCAGTGTTGTTCATGGTTTCATAGCGGCTATAATAGCATTGTTATTCTTCTCCTGGTTTGCTTCTCACCAGCAGGACAAGTACCAGAGGATACAAAAAGATGCTACCCCGGGTGTTAAAATAGACTGGGTCAGGATTTTCCTTGTGGCAATGATACTTGCGGGGGCCATAATTTCGAATATTCTGTATGATATGCCGGCCCTGGGAGTATGGATTGCTATTCTCCTGGGAGGATTATTCAGGCCGATACCATGGAAGGAAGTTCCCGGTGCAATAAAAGGCACTGTGTTTCTTCTCTGCCTCGTGGCAAGTGCTTCAATGATGCCTGTGAATGATCTTCCTGACGCTTCGGTGATGACTGCCTTTTTCCTGGGTCTGCTTTCTTCCGTCTTCGATAATATCCCACTTACCCGACTCTGTCTTGAGGAAGGTCATTTTGACTGGGGTATACTTGCCTTCAGTGTTGGTTTCGGAGGCTCAATGATATGGTTCGGCTCCTCAACGGGAGTTGCCATGACTAATAAATTCCCTGAGAGCCGTGATGTAATCCAGTGGGTAAAAAAGGGCTGGCACATTGCTGCTGCCTATGTAATCGGTTTCTTTGCCCTGTACCTGATAATGGGCTGGAATCCGACCGATGACAAGGAGAACGACCCTGCTGCCAAGCCTGTACCGGCTTCCACCACATCAATAAAACAGGTGAAAACAAATATCACCGGTACAGTAAGCTATAAGGATTTACATGAAAAATTGCCGGATATTTATCATATAAGGAAATTTAATTAATAACTATTTTTGGCTCCGATCTGACAACCCTGAAGACTAAAGACTAATGATAAAGAAGCTTTTACCATTTGCCGGAGGATTTTCACAAAAGACAATCCTTTTACTTATACTGTTTGCCTCACCACTCTTCATTTTTGCCTCATCAGGCAAACCGCCTTCAATAGGACCTGTAAGACTGGAATTCATTATTTTCGGAATGATACTGCTGGGAGTTGCAGTTTTTCATAACCGGACATTCATTGTGGCTCTTACAGGTGTTACCGTACTCTTTATATACAAGTTCGTTTTTGATCCCGGATTCCATTTTATGGAGCACATGTTCGGTTCAAATTCTTTCATTGAGCAGCTTACCAATAAGGAAATGCGACAGGGCGAATGGGGAATCCTGATAAACCTGCTGGGTCTTTTGCTTGGTTTTGCTCTTTTATCGAAAATCTTCGAGGAATCGAGGGTCCCGGATATTCTGCCGCATTATCTTCCCGACGACTGGAAAGGTCCCCTCATGCTCCTGGTCTTTGTTTTCATAATGTCGATATTCCTCGATAACATAGCAGCAGCTCTAATTGGGGGGACAATTGCACTTGTCGTCTTCAAGCACAAGGTACACACAGGCTATATTGCGGCGATGGTAGCAGCAAGTAATGCGGGTGGCGCAGGTAGTGTTGTCGGTGATACTACAACAACAATGATGTGGATCGACGGAGTAAGCGCTTTCAGTGTGCTACATGCCTTTATAGCTTCCGCGTTTGCTTTTATCATCTTTGCATGGATTGGGTCTCATCAGCAGGACAGGTATCACCGTATACAGAAGGATGCAAAACGCGGAGCCAGGGTCGACTGGGTCAGGATCTTTGTTGTAGGATTAATACTTGTGGGCGCCATTGTAATGAATATTGTTTATGACATGCCTGCACTTGGTGTATGGATTGCCCTGATAATAGGTTCTTTTATTATTAAAATGCCATGGAAAGAGGTCCCGGGGTCTGTCAAAGGTACTGTTTTCCTTCTCTGTCTTGTAACAAGTGCTTCGATGATGCCTGTGGAAGAGCTGCCGAAGGCTTCGTGGTTTACTGCTTTCTCACTGGGTTTTCTTTCGTCGGTATTTGATAATATACCGCTGACAAAGCTTTGTCTCGACCAGGGACATTTCGACTGGGGTATGCTTGCCTATACTGTTGGCTTCGGAGGCTCTATGGTGTGGTTCGGTTCATCAGCAGGTGTGGCTATAACAAATAAATTCCCGGAAGGAAGAGATGTGTTCCTCTGGCTCAGAAAGGGTTGGCATATTGCCATAGCCTATGTAGTAGGCTTCTTTGCACTCTTCATGATAATGGGATGGGAACCGGCAGATAATAAAGAACATAAGGTTATCGATTGCCCCGTACCCGGATGCCCCTTCGGAAATGTTCCGGCCGGTCAACAGGAGACTATAAGCTACCTCGACCTAATAAAGCCCTGAGATACTATTTTACGGGAACTGATTTATCCTTAAATAGGAACACCTGATCCAGGGCATTATCCGGAGATAATTGAAGTCGGCTTTAATAACAAATAAAAATT
>DATFLA010000286.1:0-3922 GCA_035268305.1 Bacteroidales bacterium
TCAGTGTCTACCATACCGTTTTTTCTAAGTATCCCGGTCACAACACCATCAATGCCATTATCTCTGCATATTTCAATATCTTTTTTCATAACAAGGAATTCATCATCGCTATACAGAAAATCTCCGCCTCTTGGCCTTATAATTACATTGACATCTATACTGAGCTTATTTCTGACCGTGGTGATCATACCAAGGGAAGGAGTTGTTCCTCCTTCAATCAGATTGTCGCATAGTTCAATCCTGTCTGCTCCTGCTTTCTGGGCATTAAGTGCTGAATCGATACTGTCGACGCATATTTCAAGTTTATTTTTCATGCCGAAATATAGCATTATTTTAGTAATAAGGATATTTTAAAACCATGGGGGCGAAACACTGAAGAACATGCTATATTTGTGCTAGGGTGTCTCAAAAGAGACAAAAATATAATTGACGAGCTCGCAAAGGTTAAGCCTTATTATTTTTGAGACAGCCTCCCCTGGGGTAATCAGAAATTATTTCCTGGGGTCAGATTATTATAATTTTTTCAGTATTATTGTACCAAACAAAATGCGAATCTATTATGAAACCAACTCTATTAGTACTTGCAGCAGGAATGGGAACCCGTTATGGAGGAAACAAACAACTCGATGAAGTAGGACCCAATGGTGAAACTATTATCGATTACTCAATTTACGATGCTATCCGTGCAGGATTTGGTAAAATTGTTTTTGTTATCAGGCGTGATATTGAGGAACAGGTAAAAGAACGTTTTGTCGAAAAGCTCAAAGGGAAAATAGAAGTTGACTATGTATTCCAGGAGATAACCAATCTTCCTGAAGGTGTCAGGGTGTCACCCGACAGGCAAAAACCATGGGGAACAAGTCATGCCATACTGGTTACAGGCGAAAAAATTAAGGAGCCGTTTGGTGTTATCAATTCGGATGATTTTTATGGGCAGGAATCATTTAATATACTTTACGATTTTCTTACAACAGACAAGGATCCGAACTGCTATTGTATTGTTGGTTATAAAATGGGTAATACATTGTCGGAACACGGTCATGTTAACAGGGGTGTTTGTGAAGCTGATGAAAATGGCATGCTTGTAAATATTGTTGAAACAAGGCAGATTGAACGTACAGCCGATGGTGCAAAAGCTCCGGCTTCTGAAGGTACATGGCAGAAATTTACCGGTAACGAGATCGTTTCGATGAATCTATGGGGCTTTAAGCCTTCATGTTACAGTTTCCTTGGTGAAGAGTTCCGTAATTTCATAGATAAACACGGAATGGACCCCAAATCAGAACTTGATATTCCCACTTCAGTGGATAAGTTTGTCAAAAACGGGGAAATAACTATTAAGGTACTGATGAGCAATGAAAGGTGGTTTGGTGTTACTTACCGGGAAGATAAACCTTTCGTTATTGAAAGCATCAGCGAAATGATTAAAAAGGGATTATATCCTTCGAAGATATATTAGTAAGGGCACAAAGGCACATAGGTGTAAAGGTGTAATGGTGCAAAAGCTGAAAGACAGTCCGGCCCTGGTAAATATCTTCATCTTGAGTCTGCGCTTCACTTCGACTTGACCATAAGATTGCACGACTGCAAGACCGCATGACCGCATGACCGCATGACCTTCTTAAGAACCTACCAAATAAAGTCACATTTGTAGCTGCTTACATTATCACAGTTATCGGTTACGGTAAGATTAAGAGTGTGGTTTGTACCTTTTTTAATTCTCTCCTTGTCGAACCTGTAAATAATTTGGTTGTTTTTAAGGTCATATTCAAACAATGCCCATTTACCATCAATAAGGGGTTCATAAGATTTTATCCCTGAGAGGTCGTCCGTGATCCGGAACCTGATGTTACTTTTATTACTTAGGTTTGCACCGTTATGCAGACCGTGAGCTGAAATTTCAGGAGGGATTGTATCCATGCCAATGAAGTAATCTCCAAAAGTATAAACATCCGCTGAAAGATAACTACCAGACCATCTGCTGCTTACTGCGTGTTTGTTTTTCCTGTCATCGAGCTCTATGATGAGCATTTTTGATTTTTTCCCTGCAGGTATCCTGTTGGGTTTTATAGAAAGGTTATATGCTTTTTGGACAGGTGTGAACCTGTTGTGAACACTAAAAAGATCAGAGAGCATACCCTGTGAACCGGGGAGCCTGTTATAGTAGAAATAAAGGGTGTCGTAAAGTGCTCCTGCAGGTATTGCAACATAAATGCCATCATCGGTAAAACGATTGATGTTTTCATAAGGCATCACTTTCGTATACCTGCCATGGAACGATGCGTTGGAAGAAGCTTTCCCATTTCCTGCCCGTATTTTGAAAGAAAGAACAGATTTATTATTATAGGCATCACTGACGGTTATCCGGACCTTATGTATTTGTTTATCTTCGAAGTTGAAAATGCCCCTGTTTACGAGATTGCTGTAAGCATCAAACCGGTCATTTGGGAGAACGAATGTTCTTTCGTAATGCACATTGTCTTTCTGGTAAGTTGCATAGTCGATATGACTGTTAACATACCTTGATTCACTGAAGCTAAAGCCATCCATCGAATACCTGAAAATGCGTGTGCTGTCGATAGACAGATCAATGGAATATGCAGCGCACCTGTTATGGCTGCCATTGAGCAGGTCAAATGATTTTATTCCAAAACCGGCAGGTCCGTCAATTGTCAGTACCTTATCAGACGGGATGTAATAATTACCATGCCCTCCTGATACAGTTATCATCTTCATCTGGTTCCTTCCATTCACGAGTGTATGGTCAGAAAGAGGATATACAGTGATCTTTTCGATTACCGGAGGAATATTATCCGTAATATTGAATTTAAAACGAAGAGGATTAAGTGGTTTTTCCCCGGCTGATTTCCTGATCTCGAAATGGAGGTGAGGTCCTCCGCTACTACCAGTATTTCCTGAATAAGCAACAAGATCTCCCTGCTTGACAGGAAACATATCGACCGGGGGAAACAGAGTAATTGTAAAGCTCTTTCCCGAGTACTGATGAGATCTGACATATTCTGCAATATCCGGTCTGAATCTGCTAAGGTGCCCGTAGACAGTAGAATAACCCGATGGATGCTTTATGTAAAGAGCATTGCCGAACCCCCCGGGAGTAACGCTTATCCTGTAAACATATCCGTTATCAGCCGCAAGAACTTCCTTTCCAGTGACGCCCTGTGTTTTAATATCTATTCCGGAATGAAAGTGGTCGACCCTTAATTCTCCAAAATTTGCAGACAAAAGCAGCGGTATTTTTACGGGTGATATAAATAATTCCTTGTCATTATTGACAGGGAACAGCATATTGAAGAGAAATATGCTGAAAAGCAGTAAGCGTGTTAATAGCATGAAATAGTGAATTACTTATTTTACAGAAGTGCAAAGCTAAGGTTATGCCGGATTAAGCCAAACTATTTAGGTCAATTTTTTGAAAATATCATTAACTATACTAATTTTGTACTAAAGATTTTGATATGACCGGTCAGGGTTACGAAGAGTTAGTTATTTTAAACAGAAAACTGGATGATTTGCTGAACCGGTATAACGCTTTGAAGGAAGGGTTTGATGAGTTGAAAAAAGAAAACGAAGACCTTAAAAAAGTGCTTCAGGAGCGTGAAATGAATATGAAAGAACTGGAAAAAAAATACGAAAGAAGTAAATTATCAGGAGCATTGATGGGAGAGGGCGAAAATGCCCTGGAGGCGAAGAGAAAGATAAATGAACTGGTGCGGGAAATTGATAAATGTGTTGCTCTTTTAAACAGATAAGATATAGCAATGGATGATAAGCTTTCTATCAGAGTAAATGTGGCGGACAGATATTATCCATTGAAAGTGGAAAGGGAAAATGAGGAAAAGATCAGGAAAGCTGCCAGGATGATCAATGAGAAAGTACTTCAGTATAAACAGAGGTACACGGA
>DATFLA010000287.1:0-2451 GCA_035268305.1 Bacteroidales bacterium
TACTTGAAAAGAATAAAATGTCTTAGGCGACTCTGTCAATAAATCTTACCGAAATTCCAATCCTGTTCGGTCCGGTTTTTGCTATAAAAAAATTGTCATAACTTGTTTTACTACAGATATGAGAATCTCCCGACCGTTTACCCTGAAAGGTAAACAATTGAATTTTGACCTGATAAATATTACAGGCTGCTGTTAACCTAAAATATTTTCATATGAAAAAGTTCATAGTAATATTACCTGTTACCGTTTTGATACTTCTTTTTGTTGCAACATCTTCATGCACTAAAGAACCTGCTCCGTTAAAGGATTACCTGATCCAGGTCGATAGTATTCATGTAGCGGATACAGTATCGGCAGGAGTGCCTTTCGATATAGAGTTTTTTGGCATTATTGGCTTTGATATGTGTCACAGTTTCAAAGTGTTTAACCAGGTATACAAAGGCAATGATATAACAATTCAGGCCTGGGCGACCTATGATAATACCGCTGAAGCATGTCCTGATGCACTTGTTATGCTTGATGGCCGCAAACTAAGTGTTAATCTCAGTGTCCCTGGCTATTATAACCTGATGATAAACGAACCGACAGGTTATTCAATTTATAAACAGATATTAGTCCGGTGAGATGAATAACTGTTCCACTGTAAAACTCGCTCTGAATTTCGAAAGAGCACAATGATCTGATTTCCATCTATCCGGACCATTTAAAACATCCATGCCGATAGGGATGTACTTCATCCTTATAGGGACGTTTGTCCTATGCCTTTAAGCTGTTTTAATTTTGATCATGACAAATTAAAACAGACATTATGAAACCAAAAGATTCAAAATCCGGAGTTCCTTACCACAATCCTAACCAGGATCTTATAGATGGTTGTAAAAGGAGAGAGCAGCAATCTCAGTTCATGGTCTACAAGCTTTATTATAAAGCAATATACAATATCAGTTTAAGGATGGTACGTGACGAAACGGAAGCAGAAGATATTATGCAGGAATCTTTCCTGTCTGCCTTTGACAGGATTTATACTTATTCGGGTGTTGCCAGTTTTGGTGCCTGGCTGAGAAAAATAGTCGAAAACAGATCATACGACTTCCTGAGAAAGAAGAATAGAATAGTATTTGAGAGTATTGAAACATCTGCTGTGAACAGACAGCCGGCTGAAAGTTCTACCGAAGAAGAGGATAATAAATCCGGCATGGTAAAAAGGGCAAGGGAAATAATAAATAATCTTCCTGCCGGATGCCGGGATGTTATTTCACTTTACCATTTTGAAGGCTACGATCATGAGAAAATAGGTGAGATACTCTCAATATCACCTGTTACTTCAAGATCACAGTACAACAGGTCAAGGAAAAGAATACTGGATGAATTCTGCAATTCAGATATTTTGAATACACTCAAAAGGCACTTTTTTTAACTGCCCCTAAATGACAATAAACACTGAGGTTGTGGAAGTATCTCCTTATGGCCTTTATTCCCTTTTAAAGGTCCGACAGTTCTTTAATATGACAAAAATCTTATACCTTTGCAGATCAACAAAATGGTCATTTTCTCAAGAATTTACCACCATGCTTAAAATCTTCAGGCCTTTATACTTTTTAGCAGTTATTATTTTCATAGTATCATCCTGTAGTACCGAAAATAACTATAGTGAGCAGAACAGGTTGCAATATCATTTCTCTCCCGAGAAACACTGGATGAATGATCCCAACGGGCTTGTCTGGTTCGAGGGTGAATACCATCTGTTTTACCAGTATTATCCCGACAGTACAGTATGGGGCCCCATGCATTGGGGTCATGCAGTAAGTAAGGATCTTGTGCACTGGAAGAACCTGCCGGTAGCCCTGTATCCCGATTCCCTCGGGTACATCTTCTCTGGCAGTGCAGTTATTGATAATAACAACAGCTCCGGACTTCAATCTGGCGATTATCCCCCGATGATAGCTGTTTTTACACAGCATTCTGAAAAGAGACTTAAAGAAGGTCGTTCGGATTATCAGAATCAGAGCATAGCATTTAGTAATGATAAAGGAAGGACATTCACAAAATACGCTCATAACCCTGTCATTGCCAATCCCGGAGAAAAAGACTTCCGTGATCCGAAAGTGATACGTATTGACTCACTGAATAAGTGGGTTATGGTTCTCGCAGCCGGTCAAAAAGTTGAATTCTTCGGTTCGGAAAACCTCATTAAATGGGAACATATGAGCGATTTCGGAAATGATATCGGGGCACACGGCGGTGTATGGGAATGCCCCGACCTTTTTCCGCTCAGAAATGGTGACTCGACAAAATGGGTATTATTGGTCAGCATAAATCCCGGAGGTCCCAATGGTGGTTCTGCAACCCAATATTTCACGGGTGATTTTAACGGTACGAAATTTATTCCCGATGCCAGCCAGGATTCAACAATGTGGCTCGATTACGGTCCGGATGATTATGCAGGTGTAA
>DATFLA010000288.1:0-3803 GCA_035268305.1 Bacteroidales bacterium
CCTGCAGTGCACGACCCCTTACATAAATAGCGCCTATTTTCATATTGGTTGTAGGAGACTGTGGATCGGCAAACTGAGCCTGGTTATAGAAGTAGATCGCTTTTGAACCGTCATTTTCAAGGTTATATATATCACCTGCAATAAGGTTAACATCCCTGTTCATGTTGTCGATAGTAAGCGCCTGCCTGATAAGAGGCAATGCTGCTGCTGTATCGACCTGGTCGTTTTTAATGTATGATTCGGCAATTTTAGCAAGAATAAATGCATACCTGGGGGCAGGTGGATTTATTCTTCTGATATTCCTGTACGGAAGCAGGAAACTCTTTGCCTTTGCACGCATCTCTTCTGCTGTCTTATTATCACCAGTAAGGAAAGCTATTTTTGCAAGACCAACATAGTTGAGGGGGTCATCAGGACTTGCGTCAACACCCTTCTGGTATATGTCTTTAGCTTCCTTTGCCACAACAGTCAGCGAGTTGGAGATTGTGTCAGAATAATAGTCCGCCAGGTAATTTTCACCCCGGTAAAAATATGCATCTCCGTTTGAGGGATCTTTAGTGATCAGTTCCTTGAACATTCCATCTGCCTTCTCATATTGCTCACTCCTTGTCAGATGAATGGCTTCATTCAGGTCCTGAGCCTGGCTGTTAAACGCAAAAACTGTCAACAGTACTGCCAGTATCCCAACTGGCTTCATTAATAAACGTTTCATAGTTATCCTTAATTTGATGGTGTTTTTAAGTATAAATTACGTGCTCAAATATCTTTAATCTATATCCAAATTCCAAATTTCTCTTTTCTCAAAATAAAATGCCTGTTAATGCCTTATCTGCACAAGCCTGATAGGCATTGTAGCCGGTACCAGCCCGGATTTAAGCACTATCCGCTGGCCCTGTTCTCCGCAGGCCCAGTTAATAAAACCGGAACCAAGACCCGCAAATGTCTCCCTTGATATCAGGTATACCTCTCTGACAAAAGGATATGATTTGTCGTAAATAAATCCCTGCTGGGGACGGTAATAGGAGCCATCGTTTACGAACTGCTGCGATACAGCAACAACATTTATTTTATTAATAAAACTCATACTGAGCGAATCATGCCTGTTACTTATCCAGTTAACACTCACAATGCCAAGGGCATCGGGGTTTCTTGATACGAAATTGATAACCTCAGGATTGGAATGGACAGCATAAAAATTGGTTCCAAGTGTGTCCTTTATACCAAACTGATCTTTGAAATACCTTATGTTACCTGATTTTGTATTGTCAAAGATAACCCTTATATCTCCCAGCTTTGATTTTGGATTGATCTCATTCCATTTTGTGATCTTACCAAGGAAAATATCCTTCACGGTATTGTATTTCATCAGTGAATCGGTATTCTCCTTGTTTGTCACTAGGGCAAGAGCATCATATGCAAACGTAGTGGTCCTGGCCACAACCAGAGTATCGCGCAGGTACTGAATCTGTGCATCTGTAAGCTTCTTGCTTGTAACAATAACTTTTGTAGAGTCATTCATAAAATCGTTTATGACATCAAATTCAGGCTTGTACTCTGCCTTTATTTTTGCATTAACATACAGGTGGGTAAAGGTAAATACCTCAGTCTCAATAAGCGGCTGAAATGATTCATCTGCTATTATCTTGATATTACCTCTTGTAGGGGTCTCATTGGTCGCAGTTCTTCCAAGGCATGATACCATAAGTGGAAGTGCAACAGCAAGTGTAATGAGGATTATTACTAAAAATCTATTTTTGCGGTCTTTATTCACTTTTTTTGAGATTGAAAAAGTCATGTTCCGGCTCGCAATAATAATAAATTTTTGAATAAGTGATGCTCTCTTCATATTCTTAAAATTTTGTTTGTGTTTTTCTTATCCTTTTTATAACCACTGCAAAGTACGTGCCAATGCACGTTATAGTACCGAATAACATAATAGTAACACACTTAAAGCCCAAATAGTTAAATCTCAATTATTATCATTCTTAGTGAAAAAAACCTCTATTATATTCACAATTGTTCTGTATGCCCTGTACACACCATAAAAAAGGAAAGCAACTCCGGCT
Source organism: Bacteroidales bacterium (assembly GCA_035268305.1). Lineage (GTDB taxonomy): Bacteria > Bacteroidota > Bacteroidia > Bacteroidales > VadinHA17 > LD21. Next base: position 2,067 of record DATFLA010000288.1, read on the forward strand.
ATAACTCTTACCGGCTTGTCAAGGTAACTTCTGTCTGAATAGAATATAAAATATACTCCGGCTCCAAGATATAACAATACTAGGAATATTGAAAAAATTGCCGTGAGTTGTCGCATCAACCTGCCTTCATTCATATCAATTAAAATTTTATCCAAATAAACAAAAAATCAATTTATTATCAAAATTAAACTAAAGATTTCGTTGTGGTTTTTATTATTTTTTTAACATTTTTTCACATAAGAGGAGAGAGCTGTCCCCATAACTAAGGAACCTGAAGTCATTTTCCAGGGCATATTTGTATATTTTTTTCCATGAAGGACCGGTCCATGCCGACACAAGCAACAGAAGCGTACTGCCGGGTTGATGGAAATTGGTAATCATTCCTCCCGTTACCCTGAATTTATATCCCGGTACGATAATCAGGCTTGTAGAAGCTTCCAGGATTTCTTTATTTTCCTTTGTTAATTTATAAATAACGGCTTCAAGTGAGTCTTTCAATGGTATATCCTGTTTAAGTCCGTATGCTTCCCACTGTCCGAGATGCATTAAATCCTCGACATTTTTATTCTTTAAGAGTAATTTAACACCTGTCCAGTACAGGCTTTCAAGCGTCCTGACGGAAGTGGTTCCCACGGCAATTATGTTATCCCTGTTCCTGAGGATCATTTCGATGGCCGAAAGAGTCACAAAATAGTGTTCGCAATGCATCTCATGACCGGCTATGCTTTCAGTTTTTACCGGCCGGAATGTACCGGCACCCACATGCAGTGTAACACTGGCTGAGTCTATTCCTTTATTTATAAGCTTATTAAGCAGTTTTCCGGTAAAGTGAAGTCCTGCTGTTGGTGCGGCAACAGAACCGTTGATGATGGAATAAACGGTCTGGTAGCGTTTGCGGTCTTCTTCCGAATCGGGCCTGCTGATATATGGAGGAAGGGGTATATGACCAACGGACTCAAGTATTTCACTGAAACTAATTTTCTCATCGTACCAGGTGAACCTTATCCTGTAAGCGTCACCTTCGGGAGCTACCTTTTCTGCACTGAGTATGAAATTTTGCTCACCTGATCTGACAGTCAGCGTAAGTGGTCCCCGTTTCCACTTTTTTAGGTTGCCAACCATGCATTTCCATTCCACGGGCCCGAATGATGAAAAAGATTCGTCATATCCGGGAGGATCAAGTGGTTCGAGACACAGTATCTCAATGTCGGCTCCGGATTCCTTCCTGAACAGTATTCTTGCCTGTATAACCCTTGTATTATTGAATACAAGCAACGAATGGGCTGGAAGGTAACGGGCAAGGTTCCTGAATTTATCCTCATTTATATAAGTACCGTCTGAAATAAGTAATTTGGAGCTATCTCTTTCTTTAACAGGGTGTTGTGCTATCCTGTCGGGTGGTAGTTCATAATTATAATCAGAAAGATCGATGTCAATCATTATTTTTAAAGCCTGTTGAAACAATATATATTGATGATAATCCGGGCATATATATTATGTTTCCGGGCGAACCGGATTTTGCAGCTGCAAAAATAACCATAAAATAAAACCGGGGTATCAATTCACGTTAATTAATTAACTTTGCAGTGCAGCAGGCTGTTCCATCGCTTTGTTTTTACAGGGAGGAAAGTCCGGGCAACAAAGGGCACCATACTTCCTAACAGGAAGATGTCCGTGAGGATGTAGCAGTGTAACAGAAAATGACCGCCACCTGGGGTGGTAAGGGTGAAAAGGCGG
>DATFLA010000289.1:0-2987 GCA_035268305.1 Bacteroidales bacterium
AATGCGACGGCCTTTCTCACTGTCACCTGATTCATCAAAATATGTATGGCAGATACCGGCCCCTGTTTCAATAACCGGTAAAGATGCATTTTCCCTTACAAAGTCAATCAGGGAACGACTGCCACGAGGTATTATAAGATCAATATAGCTGCGTGCCTTAAGCATCTGTGCGGTCTCTTCCCTTCCGGCAGGAAGCAGGGTTATTACATTTTCGTCTATTTTATTTTGTTTAAGAACCGACTTTATTACTTTAACAATGGCGGCATTTGAATTGATTGCATCACTGCCACCTTTAAGAACACAGGCATTTCCCGATTTCAGACAAAGAGAAAACACGTCAAAGGTTACGTTGGGCCTGGCTTCATAAATAATCCCAATCACTCCGAAAGGCACAGAGACACGTCTTATTACCAAACCATTAGGTCTTTCCGCTTCGGATAATACCCTTCCGACCGGGGAGGGAAGACCGGTAACAGCCCGTATATCACCGGCTATTGCTTCTATCCTGTCTTTACTGAGAAGAAGACGATCATACCTGGGATCTGACTTATCCATTAATGCCAGGTCCTTACTGTTCTCACCGGTAATAAACCCTGAATTAGCTACGGCAGCATCAGCCAGCGCCAAAAGGATTGTATTAATTGTGTCCTCATCAACGGGACCAAGAGTCCGTGATGCTTTAAGTGCGCTTTTGAATAAAGGTGTACAGTCCATCTCAGCTCAGTTACTTTTAAAATCCTCATTATGATGTATCATCCCTTTATTCTTCTCATATATGAACAGATAATCATAATGAATAAAAGGCTTCCTCAGCTTCATTCCAATATTCTCAACGGCTTTGTCAGAATCGTACTGTGCCTGCCCCAGCCCGAGATAGTTACCATCTTCATCAATAATTCTTACAATATCACCTTTCCTGAAGAAACCGTTTATTCCTGTAATTCCAATCATAAGCAAACTTGTGGCTTTCTCTCCCATCAATGCTTCCTTTGCACCGCTGTTGATCACTACCGAACCTTTTGCAAAAGTATCGGAATGATAAAGCCATCTCTTCACACCGGTCTCCTTTTGCTCTCCAGCCATAAAACGCGTATAGGGCACATCTTTCCCGCCAATAATATCCGCTATTATCGAATCCCGTAACCCGTTTGCTATAAACACATCAATTCCTTCTGCCGCTATCTTCTTTGCAATAAAATATTTTGTCATCATTCCTCCCCTTCCGAAACCTGACTTATCGGAAGAAATAAATTTTTCCATCGATTCCGACCCGGAATCAACAGAGCGTATCAACTTGGATCCTTCATCTTCCGGAGATCCTCTGTAAATGCCATCAACATTCGACAATATTATTAATGTCTGGCAATCCATCATAGAAGATATAAGTCCCGACAATTCATCATTATCGGTAAACATAAGCTCATTAATAGAAATTGCATCATTCTCGTTCACAATAGGTAAAACCCTGTTTTCAAGCATGGCGGAAATACAATTCTTCATATTAAGGTAATTCCTCCTGTCCCTGAAACTATCCTTTGTTGCGAGTAATTGCCCCGCCTGTATACCATATTTCCCAAACAGGAACTGGTAACTCGACATAAGCTTTACCTGCCCTATTGCCGCCCATATCTGCCTTGCAGCAACAATATTTGTCTTCCTCGACAACATAATGCTTTCCCTGCCAGCAGCAACCGCTCCGGAAGTTATCAGCAATACCTCCACCCCCTGCCTGTACAAAACAGCTATGTCCTCAACTATCCTTAATATCCTGCCGTCATTGAGCGAACCATCCTTTTGGGTAATCACATTACTGCCTACCTTGATAGTTATTCTGTTAAATTCAGGTTTTACGTTTTTCAATTTATTATCAATTATGCTTAATAATATATAAATTGTCGCAAAATTAATAGAAATTGTGAACATATTAAAGAATAACAGAATATTTTGGGATATACTTAAAATACTAACTCTCCAGGCTGGTGTTATTAAAATAACAATCTATCTAGATACATTAATACAGCATCACAAGGTATAACCTTATGACAGACGGTATTAAAAAACTGATATTTATCATATTATGTCTATGATAAACATCATTTCATATCTATTTCAGGCCATCCACGGACGTTGCCTGTCTCTGGCAAGGGGTAGAACATCAAGGGCAATATTCACATCTTCCACAACCTGGAAATCATACATCCCCATACAGATAAAATCAGCCCCGTTGGTAAAGGCATATTTAAGACCCTTTTCCGGGGTGATGGCACCGGCCGCAAGTACCTTAAAAGCTATCCATGGCTGTGGGAGTGTGCCCATATATCTTATCGTTTCTTCAGGGTCGTAATCGAAGATATTATCTTTCCATTCTGTTGTCTGCTGCGCCGACCAATAATCATAATTATGGCAGGTCTTTACCCAGAAGTCGGGTGTTATACCATGATCAACGCACATTTTGATTGCTTCTATCCTGTGAGCCCCTATACCGGCAGGCTTACCATGGCGACGAATCTCTTCAATCCCCTGCCTGATAAGATCCATTCTTTCTTCCAGTGTCCTCTTTTTGGGATCCTCCCACTCGGGATTGGTCCACCTGTCTGTGATCTCTCCCTGGCAATACATGGCATCCCAGTTTGCCTCAAGCGACATGGCTATGCCCTGTTGAAAATCAAGGTTGGTGCCACAGTCTGAAATGAATTTTATTTTCCCCCTGAACTCATGCCTGTATTTCTGGAAGATCCTTCCCATCTGCGGATTAGAAATTATAGCATTTATTCCGCATTTCTCACCCAGGGCAAGTGTCTGCATCACCTTTTCATCGGTATGGTATGTTTTTACGAGTTTGGATACATAAATAAGATCACGTGCATGAGCCCATCCACCGATAAGGTTGCCTCCCATTATAAGCCTGCTCAGTTCAAATTCTGCCGGTTTGCCATCCGGGCCGGTATATTTAATATTCCCTTTGGGTACCTGGCCTTTAAGATCAT
>DATFLA010000290.1:0-5568 GCA_035268305.1 Bacteroidales bacterium
CCAGAGCCTTTGTAACAATGGCTTTAAACCAAATGGTTTTATCAGTTGTATATACCTTGCCATCAAGTTGCAGGTAAATTTTCTCAGGAGTGTATGATATTAAATCTGGCTCTGTGCTTTGGGACAGAGCTGGATAAGACAGATAACAAGACAACAACACTATAGCAGAAAACCTGGTGATACCCATCAGAACTTTTTATAGGAAGATTAGCATTTGAAGTTTATGCCTCAAATTTTGTACCGGAAATCTGAAGTAATTAAACAACCTCGATAAAGTGGCAGTTAAAAAATACTAACCCGGCAATAATGGAAGGTTGTGTACCTCAGACACCTACGTGGCTTGCTAACTGCCTGCCGATAGTTACCGGCACAGGTAAAAAAGCTATGAGCTGATCTCCGGATATATTACACTTAAACATACAAAAAGCGTACTGGCACAACGCTCGCCCGTACCGGACGGCACGTTCGGGTGGGGTGCAGCGGTGCAAGGGAAAACAAAAGGAATTCAAACATCGAATACTTTGTTTTACATTCATTCATGACATGCTTCCGCCTTGTCAGTCACATAGGAAAGGCCTAATGCCACAATGGCGCGGAGGCACAATAGAAAAACAACCGTTTAAACGGCTGTAAAAAAACTATGTTTCCCTGTCTGACTCTCACTCTTCACAAATCAATACAAGTTATGCAAATTCATACTAAATGGAAAATAAAATTTAATAGTATTAATTCCGGTAACCGGTAATAAAATAATTGCCAGGTAGTGGTCTCAATCTCAAAGCTACTGTTTCTTATTATCATGTATCATATTGGCCACCAGAGCTGTCCAGCCGGTTTGATGGCTGGCTCCTACTCCTCGACCATTATCTCCGTCAAAATACTCATGGAAAAGAATCAGGTTTTTATAAAAATCGTCTGCGAAAAGATCTTTATATAACAGGTTAACAGGTCTTATCCCATCTTCCCCGGTTTTAAAAATACTGAGCAGACTATCATTGATATTTTTTGCAACCTGCTTAAAATCACAAAGGTTATCGCTTCCGGTCGGAAACTCAACCTTATAATTATCACCAAAATATTTATAATATTCCAGGAGCGACCTGGAGAGGATATAGTTAAGGGGAAACCAGACCGGACCTCGCCAGTTACTGTTCCCGCCAAATAACCCTGTGGTTGATTCAGCCGGTTCATAATTTATTCCGTATGTCTTGCCACTGATATTAATTTCATAAGGTTTTAGATATTCTTTAGATAAAGAACGAATACCAAAGTCGCTTAAAAGCTGTTCTCTATTTAGTAATACTCCGATCAGCCTGGCCAATCGTTCGGGAGGAACCAGGGAAAGCATAACCGACTTATTCTTATCATCTTGCTGAATAACAGGAAATTGTAATAGATCCAACCGATTTTCTTTAAACCATTCAAAGCTTCTTTTAAAGTCAGGCAGTTTTTTAAAAGTTTCATCCTCAATTGTAAGGACAGCCATAAGAGATAAAATGCTTTCGATTGAACGAACCTTAATGGGTTGCATACTGCCATCTTTAAAAACGAGCTTGTCATAGAAGAACCCGTCCTGTTCATCCCATATACCTTCGTTTTCAGAGGTCATTTTATTGAGTGCTTCCGCTATAAAAATGAAGTGGCCGAAATACTTGGTAGCCATATCCTCAAAAACGGGGTCTTCTTTAGATATCTCCAGGCTGATCTGCAGCATATTCAGGCAATACATTGCCATCCAGGCCGATCCGTCAGTCTGTTCCAGCCGGGCTCCATCAGGTATGTTATGGCTTCTGTCGAATACACCCAGGTTATCCATGCCCAAAAAACCGCCTTCAAAAACAGTGTTTTGCCCAAGGTCCTCCTTGGTTACCCACCAGGTGAAATTCAAGGCAAGTTTATTGAAAACCCTTTTTAAGAAATCAATGTCACCCTTGTTGTTCTTTTGCCTGTCAAGCCGGTATATCATAAGAGCAGCCCAGGCCTGAACAGGAGGATTTGTGTCGTCAAAAGACCATTCATAAGCAGGTATCTTGCCACCCGGATCCATGTACCACTCTTTGGTGTAAAGAAGTAACTGGCTCTTCGCGAATTCAGGGTCGATCAGGGCCATGGTTACACAATGAAAAGCAGCGTCCCATGAAGCAAACCATGGATATTCCCATTTATCAGGCATCAATAAAACATCATGGTTCCTGAATGTTTTCCAGTTTGAATTGCGGCCTTTCAGGCGTGAATCCGGAGGACTGGGCTGTTTTGGATCGCCCATCAGCCACTTTTCCACGTCATAATTATAATATTGCTTGCTCCATAACAATCCCGACAATGCCTGCAACTGAATCTGAAATTCTTCATCGGAAATACCGGGTGTCAGATTTTTATAAAACGCAGTACATTCTTCCTCCCTTATCTTAAAAAGCTCATCAAAACCAGCAAAAGGGCCTGCCGGGGAACCTTTGGTAAGCCGAAGCCTTACTATACTGGTCTGACCTGCATCTACCGTCATTTGATAATAAGCAGAACACTTGGTACCCTCCTGTTTTTCTGTTGCCGCGGAGAAATCTCCGGTAATAACAGCATCATGAATAAGATCTTTTTTGTATGGATGATCATTCTCAGTTTGATATAACTGTTTTTCGTTTGTTTCATTTTCTGTAAAAAGAAGATGATCACCTTTATCAAAATAAAGACGATATTCTCCAACGTATTCGTGTTCTATCCTAAGGTGATCCTGCACACTACCTTTTTGCAACCGGATAACCGGTTTCTCTTTCATATCCCTGAAGCTCCAGTGGTTTCGCATCCATATCGTGGGCAATAAATGAAGTGTAGCAGGTTCATGATACCTGTTGCTGACTGAAATTTTGATAAAAATATCTTCAACATCTTTTTTGGCATATTCCACAAAGACATCAAAATATTGATGATCGTCAAACACACCGGTATCCTGGATCTCAATTTCAGGGTCTGTTTTTACTGCCTGTTTATTTCTTTTGACCAATTCATCATAAGGATACGCATTCTGAGGATATTTGTACAGGTATTTCATGTAAGAATGAGAGGGAACATTGGCAAGGTAGAAGTAATGCTCTTTAACATCTTCACCATGATTACCTTCAGCATTATTCAGTCCAAACAAGCGTTCCTTTAAAATAGGGTCTTTCCCGTTCCATAAAGCTACTGCAAAGCAAATGTTGCAATACCTGTCTGAAATACCTGCAATCCCGTCTTCTCCCCAGCGATAAGCCCTGAAACGCGACATATCATGGGTTATGTAATTCCAGGCGTCCCCGTCTTCACTGTAATCTTCACGGACCGTTCCCCATTGCCGCTCACTTATATAAGGTCCCCAGCGAAGCCAGTCTTTTTTTTTGTCATCTTTCTCCTTTATGCGTTTTCCCTCGGCGTTCAGGTTGACATCTTTTTTTGGCATAAATTCTCAGAAATTAATTATTAGCAAGAAGTCTTCAAGTCAAAAAATAACTTTCTCAAATGAAGATTACCCGTTTTCTGTAAACCCGGGATAACAAGTCATGCCACCGTCAACAAAAATGGTGGTTCCGTTCACATAGTCAGATTCATCACTTGCCAGCCATGCAGCAACACTACCGATGTCTTCGGTCTCACCGATCCTTTTATAAGGGATCAGTTCCATGAGTTTGTTTAACGAAGCTTCATTGTCCCAGGCGGGCTTGTTTATAGGCGTTTTAATGGCTCCCGGAGCTATGCTGTTGCAGCGTACTTTATACGGTGCATACCCCTGGGCAATGCTTTGCATCAGCATATTAATGGCTCCTTTTGTGGCTGCATAGTTGGCATGACCGGCCCAGGGGATCACCTGGTGTACCGAACTGATGTGGATAATCTTCCCCAGGGCACTGGAAACATCGGGTCTCATGCCTCTTCTTAAAAATTCCTGAATGGCTGCACGGGCACAAAGAAATTGTCCGGTAAGGTTGATATCCAACACCCTTTGCCATTGCTCAAGCTTCATCTCATGCAGACGGGCATCCTGCTGGATGCCAGCATTGGGAACACAGATATCAACAGTCCCAAAATGACTGATTGTTTTCTGAAACATAGCCTGTACCTGGTCTTCTTTGCTCACATCGCATTGAATTGCAATGGCATCGCCACATTTATCATGGATAGAAATTTTATGGGCTATTTCTTCTGCAACATCGGGCTTATCAATATAATTCACAACTACATTGGCACCGTCGAGCCCCAGTGCCAGTGCAATTGCTTCGCCGATCCCCGAATTAGCTCCTGTGATTATAGCTGTCTGATTTCTCAAACGTTTGTTTGGCTTTTGCATATAATAATAATTTAAAATGTGTAACTCTGATTAAATATTAAGCAAACACGCTTAAAGAGTTTTTTTAAATTTTTCTTATAATACAAACAAACAAAAAATGATAAATGTTAAATAATGAAGGACATTTGTCTATACTGGCATTGAAATAGCCCTGGATAAACTGCCCGGCACATAGATACTGATACCGGTTTGGCCGGACTTCAGCTTCTTCAATAAGCCGGGCAGATTTAAATTTAATCAGACTATAACTGAAAAAACTCTTATTTCATTTTTAATGCCCTGTTAATTGCCTTTACAACAAGATCATCCATTACTTTATAACCTGCAAGGTTTGGATGGACTCCATCCTTTGAGTATTCACTTTTCAATCCATCTCGCTGGTCCGCCATCGGTGTAAAGAAATCAGTATAAACAATACTATTCTTATTCGCATAAGACTTTAACATGGAATTTAATTTCATAATTTTTCCTGCCGGTTCCAACCCGGGTCTCCAGGGGTAATCATAAGCAGGCAGCACAGAACACAATACCACTTTAATGCTATTTGCCCTTGCCAGCTCAATCATAGAAACAATATTTCCAAAAATCTCTTCAATCGTTGTAGGGCCTGTATTTCCGGCAATATCATTAGTACCTGCCAGTATAACTACAACAGACGGTTTTAAATTAATTACATCATCTCTGAACCTCAAAAGCATTTGTGGCGTTGTCTGACCACTGATGCCCCTGTCGATAAAATTCTTATTCGTGGAAAAGAAATCCCCGTCAATAGTCTTCCAGAACTCGGTTATAGAATTACCCATAAATACTACACGATGTTCTCCCGGTGAGACTGCAGGAAGGTTATTATTGTCGGCAGCATATTTTTGCAAATAGGCCCAGTCATTATGCAAACGATCATCCATAATCTTTTTAATGGAATCGAGCTGTGACTTAGTAAACCTGGGCATAGCATTTTTATTCTTGGAATCTTGTTGCCCGTAAGAGGTCGCTACATTAATAAAGGATAATACAGCTATTAATGATAGTACGGTTCCCTTAATTACTTTGCTTTTCATATAGTTATGTTTTATTGTTATTCAACTTTAGCTAAACTTCCTCTAATAGGTGCCATTGAGGGACCGGGCCTGCCCATGAAAAAGCCTGGTTTTTGTTCAATAGTAATGTTAATATTCCCGTTAAACTCTCTGAATCTGCATATGACTGTTTCAGATCCAAGACTTTCTTCAACAAACCTTGCAGTTATTTCAAGC
>DATFLA010000291.1:0-4633 GCA_035268305.1 Bacteroidales bacterium
CTCCGTGGAGGTTGACGGGATATTATACCTGCAGGTCCTTGATGCCCAGAAAGCATCCTACGGAATTGATAATTACAGATTCGCTTCGATTCAGATTGCACAGACCACTATGAGAAGTATCATTGGTAAGCTTGAACTGGATAAAACCTTTGAGGAGAGGGAAACCATCAACTTTTCAATTGTTGAAGCAGTCGATAAGGCAAGTGAACCATGGGGCGTTAAGGTAACCAGGTATGAGGTGAAGAATATAATCCCTCCCCAGAGTATTAAGGATGCCATGGAGAAACAGATGAGAGCTGAAAGGGAAAAGAGAGCTATAATTGCCGAATCAGAGGGTACCAAACAGGCAAAAATAAATGTAGCTGAAGGGGATAAACAGGCTGTGATAAAGAATTCCGAAGGTGAGATGCAGAAACGTATAAATGAAGCAGCAGGACGAGCTTCTGAAATAGAGCAGATAGCTAATGCCACTTCAAATGGTCTGAGAGCCATATCTTCAGCAATATCAGAAGAAAACGGACTTAATGCAGTTAACCTCCGTATAGCTGAACAGTACCTGAATGCTTTCGGTAATCTTGCCAAGACTAATAATTCTATCATTATACCGTCTAACCTATCTGATATATCAGGTGTAATTGCTACGGCAACATCGGTATTCAACGAGATTAAAGACAAGACTAAGAAATAACAGACCTATATTTCTTCATGTTCTGTCCGGGCTATGATCTCATTCTGAAGATCTTCGCCCAGGTCGTTGAAATAATCACTGTATCCCGCTACTCTTACGATAAGGTCCCTGTATCTTTCAGGATGTTCCTGGGCATCCCTGAGTGTATCGGCATTAACCACATTGAACTGGATATGATGTCCGTCGAGACTAAAATAGCTTCTGATCAAAGAGGTAAGGTTATCATAGCTGTCTTCATCTTCAAAGAATGAAGGAGAGAATTTCTGGTTGAGAAGTGTTCCGCCTGTCCGCAGATGGTCGATCTTTGATGCCGACTTTATGACCGATGTAGGTCCGTGGTGATCGACTCCCTGGAAAGGAGAAATACCTTCAGATAATGGAACATATGCCTTTCTCCCGTCGGCTGTTGCACCTGTGACACTGCCAAAATAAACATGTGATGTTGTTGGTAGCATGTTTATCCTGTGCATTCCGCCCCGCGTATTGGGGCGCCCGTTAACCGAATCGTAAAAGATCTCGAAAACAGTTACAGCCTGCTGATCAGCATAATCATCATCATTACCGTACTTTGGAGTGTTAAAGATCATATTATACTGCAGCTTCTCATAATCTTTAAAATCATTATCAAGAGCTTTGAACAACTCGTCCCATGTGATTTTTTTATTATCAAATATATTATAGCGCAAGGAAGTAAGGATATCGGAGACACTTCCCAGTCCTACTCCCTGTATATATGATGTGTTATACCTTGCTCCCCCTGCATTATAGTCTTTCCCACTGGAAATACAATCTTCAACAAGCAGTGATAAAAATGGTACGGGTAACCAACCGGCGAATGTTCTTTCTATAACATTATTCCCTCGTATCTTTATATCGATGAAATACTTAACCTGCTTCCTGAAAGCATCAACCAGATCGTCAAACGCCATGAAGTCAGCTGCCATGCCTGTTTTTAATCCCACCTGTTTTCCTGTTCTTTTATCGAAACCATTGTTCAGTGTCAGCTCAAGCACCTTAGGCAGGTTGAAATAACCGGTAAGCCAGTAAGCCTCTGTCCCGAATGCCCCTGTCTCCACACAACCTGAGGCACCCCCGTTTCTTGCATCTATTATGCTTTTCCCCTGTCGCAGCAGTTCCTGGATTATAGCTTCTGTGTTGAAGCAGGAAGGCTGGCCATAGCCTGTTCTGATAATATCAAGAGCCTTATGAATGAACCTGTCGGGACTCTTTTGTGATATCTGAACCATGGAACTAGGCTGAAGAATCCGCATCTCTTTTATCACATCCAGCAGTATATACGACATCTCGTTAACAGCATCGCTGCCGTCTGTTCTGACTCCACCTAAATTTATAAGACAGAAATCAGTGTAGGTATTACTTTCACTGGCTGTGACTCCCATCTTGGGAGGTGAAGGATGATTATTGAACTTCACCCAGAAACAGCCAAGAAGGTCATAAAGTTCTTCTTCTGACAGGCTTCCCTTTTTAATCTCTTCCATGTATACCGGATAAAGGTGCTGGTCCAGACGACCGGGATTAAAGGAATCCCACGGGTTTAATTCCGTAATAACACCAACATGTATGAACCAGTAATGCTGAAGCATCTCATGTACTGTTGCAGGTGCATATGCCGGTACCCTCCTGCATACCGCTACCATCTTTTCCAGTTCTGTCTTCCTTATTGAATTATTTTCGGAAGCAGCCATCCTTTCAAGTTCATCGGCATAACGTCCGGCAAACATCATAATGGCATCACATGCGATATCCATTGCTTTCAGCTCCTCAAGCCTGGCACAGGCCTCCGGGTCATTATAGAAATCGAGAGAATCCACTGATTCTTTTATCTCTTCCTTAATCTTAAGGAAACCCGTTCTGAACATTTTGTATCCAAGTACAGTATGACCAGGAGCCCTTTGTTCCTGAAATTCTGTAAAGACACCTGCTTCATAGGCATCAATCCATCCGGGTTGCATAAGATTCATTATCCTGTCGCGGTTGCTCCTGCCTTTCCAGAATGGAATGATCTCATCGCGGTATATATCCCTTACCTCCCGGCTAACCCTGAAAGAGACTTTATCACGTGAATCGAGGATATCAAGGTCCTTCAACGAATGAAGACTTATTTCCGGATAGGTCGGTGTTGCTTTCGGTGCAGGTCCCCTCTCCCCAACTATAAGTTCTCCATCATTAATAAATAGTTTTTTATTACGCAGGATATATTCAAAAGCCCTGGCTCTTCTGACCGGAGCAGACAACTCCCTTGCCTCATCACTACTGTAAAATTCTGTTACAAGCACAGCTCTTTCCACACTTATGCTCTCAACAGTATTAAGACTCTGTTCCCTCAGTCTCCTTACTCTTTCAGTTAATATCATACCTGTATTGACTTAATTTTCTAATTGAAATTTATCGAATTAATTATGCGATGTCAACCTCCTGTCTTTACTTTCACGCCTGTCTCCTCAAACAGGCCTTTTATTTTCTTCATCCTTTCAACCGACGGTGATAAAGTGTCACCCATCCTGTATTCAAGTCCAAACCTCTTATACTTTGAAGACCCTGTTCTGTGATATGGAAGAAGGCTGATCCTTTTCAGCGAACCTGTGCGTGTATTAATTATAAGCTCCCTGATACGCTTCAGATGATCCTCGTCATCATTAATCCCCGGGATAACCGGGATCCTCAGCATTATATCCCTTCCACTCTTCAACAGAAACCTGAAGTTTTCAAGGATCATTTTGTTTGAAACACCGGTATAATGCCTGTGTATGTCATCATCGAGATGTTTTATATCGAACAGGAACAGGTCTGTAAATGGCATTATCTTTCCCAGTTTATCAACAGTTGTATATCCTGAAGTATCCACTGCAGTATGATATCCGTGTTCCTTACACGACATAAGAGCCTCTTCAAGAAATTCGGCCTGCATCAACGGTTCACCCCCTGAGAATGTAACGCCACCCTTCGACTGGTTAATAAATATTCTTTCCCTGTCTGTTATATCTAATATATCATGTATGCTGTAATAAGTACCAACTGCCTCTTCCCTTGTAAAAATCCTGTCACCAATCCTGTCTTCCCTTATAACCACTTCAGGCACAGGAGATATACCTTCAGGATTATGACACCATATACAATTTAATGGACAACCCTTCAGGAAAAATGTCACCCTTATCCCTGGTCCGTCATGGATTGAATAACGCTTAACGTTGAAAATGAGTCCTTTCATTAAATGTCACAGATAAAAGATTGAAGAAAAAATAAGGGAATCCCCTAAAGGGAAAAGGGTGATCAAAGGCTGTAGAAAATAAGGCAGCAATAAAGTCTTCTGCCCAGCCTTTGCATCATGAAACTATGTTCCAGTCTTGATATCATGCTAAAAATTATCAGACGCAAGGTATATATAAATTCATCACATTTATACTGCCTGCCACAAATATTTCAGGCTGAAGCACTTTATTTTCAGAATAAATAAAAAAAATTACAGTAGAACGACACAACCCTCATGTATAACCAGTTGATTTACTAACACATAGACCCTTTTAACAAATGATTAACATAACATTAACTGAAAATCCTGCAACATTTTCCTTTTTCAGGCGTCTATTTAAGTGAAAAGAATGATGAAACAGTAAGACGGTCAGCGGACCGCGATTTAGGTGAAAATACATAGTTGAAGGTTAGTAGTAAATAGGTAAAGAGTTCCCCCTCTTTACAGGACAGTGTGAAGAGGGGGCTTTTTTAAAAAAAATTATTAAAAGGCTTAAGGAATCAACATGAAAAAACAAGGACAGTTTTAAAGCAAGTTAGCCGGCAGCCATGAAAAGATTAGAAATAGCACAATTTTAACTTCTCTCAATCGCCATTCGGCAGATTCTACGATCAGGTTTAGGTAAATCAAGGAAAGACATCTCCCCGGTGTCTTTCCTTTCATTTTGTATCATC
>DATFLA010000292.1:0-2536 GCA_035268305.1 Bacteroidales bacterium
AGTAACCGAAATGGTGATAATAGGAGTCCTGATTCTTCTTTTCTATGCAGTTGTAGGTCTTTTCCTCGTTTACGCAGAAAGAAAGGTATGTGCCTTTATGCAGAACAGGCTTGGTCCGAACAGGGTCGGGCCTTTTGGCATTTTCCAGACTATTGCCGATCTAATCAAACTGCTCTTTGTTGAGCTTGTGCCCATTAAAAATGCAGACAAATTTCTTTTCAACCTGGCTCCCTTTATAGTTATTATAGCTTCATTTATGGCGATAGCGGCTATACCGTTCGCGCTTGGTTTGCAGGCCATCGATCTCAATATAGGTGTACTTTATGTAATTGCAGTATCATCAATGGGGGTTATCGGTGTGCTTATAGCCGGATGGTCGAGCAATAACAAGTATTCCCTTATTGGAGCTATGAGAAGTGGTGCACAGATAGTAAGTTATGAACTTTCTGTCGGTCTGGCCCTCATAACTGTTGTAATGCTTGCTGGTTCAATGCAGCTCTCTACCATAGTGGAAGCACAAAGAGACGGATGGTTCATCTTCAAAGGTCATATACCTGCCTTCATTGCTTTTATAATCTATATGATTGCCAGTACTGCCGAAACAAACAGGGGCCCTTTCGACCTGGCAGAAGCCGAATCGGAATTGACAGCCGGCTATCATACCGAGTACTCGGGAATAAAATTCGCATTTTTCTTTCTTGCGGAATATATAAATATGTTCATAGTGGCGTCAATAGCTGCCACAGTTTTCCTTGGAGGCTGGATGCCCTTCCATGTAGGCGGATGGGCAGGATTCAACCATGTTATGGATTTCATACCTCCATTTTTCTGGTACCTGGGTAAGACAGCCTTCGTAATATTCATGATGATGTGGTTTAAATGGACATTCCCCAGGCTAAGGATCGATCAGCTTCTTACCCTGGAATGGAAATACCTCCTCCCTATTAACCTTGTTAATGTCCTTATAATGTCATTTGTAGTACTTATGGGATGGCACTTTTAAAGATAAAAGATAAATATAAAAAGACAATAGTCAGAAGTCGATAGGATAGAGAGATGAGGAGTACCATCAATTTGCAATTAAAGATTAACAATTATTAATATATATCTCTGAATGAGAAGCATTATAAAATATTTAAAGGATGTAGTACGGGGAGTCTGGTCACTTCTGAAAGGTATGAAAGTAACAGGTTCATACTTTTTCAGACCATCAACCATAGTTACTCAGAAGTATCCCGCTAACAGGAAGGATCTTGTTATGTTCGATCGTTTCAAAGGTGAGGTTGTGATGCCCCACAATGAAAATAACGAACATAAATGTACCGGTTGTGGCATTTGTGAAATCAACTGTCCGAACGGTTCAATAGAAGTTATTTCAAAAACTATAATGACCGAAGAGGGTAAAAAGAAAAGAATCATCGACAAGCATATTTACAGGCTTGGGATGTGCACCTTCTGCGGACTATGTGTTAAGTCATGCCCTTCGAATGCACTGGCTTTCTCACAGGATTTTGAACATGCTGTTTTTAACAGGTCCCTCCTTGTAAAACAATTAAATAAACCTGGTTCCCAATTAATGAAAGGAGTTGAATAATGGCTGCTAATCAGATAATGTTTGTCCTTTTTTCGGCAATGATAATTGTCTTTTCAATACTGACAGTTACCACTAGGAGGATACTCCGCGCAGCAGTTTTCCTGCTATTTGTTCTTGTTTCAACATCAGGATTGTATTTTATGCTCAACTACCAGTTCCTGGCTGCTATACAGCTTACCCTGTATGCGGGCGGCATTGTGGTTCTGATAATCTTTTCAATATTACTGACAAGTCATATAAGTCAGAAATTTGAAGTTCCCGGTTTTAAGAAGACAGTTTTTTCAGCACTTGCGGCTCTGGCCGGTGCTTTCCTGTCAATCATTACAATACTCGACTACCAGTTTTCCGCCACTACTGAAGCAGCTGCGGCAATAGATATGAAACTTATAGGCAAAAGCCTCCTTTCTGTCGACCACGACGGGTATATACTTCCCTTTGAAGTGATCTCTGTCCTGCTGCTTGCTGCAATGATATCAGCAATTGTGGTTGCAAAGAAAGGTGGTCCGAAACATAACGAGATACCAAATTTAAAACAGGAATAATATGAACTACGGTATACCAATGCAATATTTTCTCGTCCTGGCTGCTATAATGTTCTTTGCCGGGGTTTACGGCTTCCTGACACGTCGTAATCTGATAACCATTCTTATGTCGGTGGAATTGATACTCAATTCAGTTAATATAAACTTCCTGACCTTTAACAGGTACCTTTTTCCGCATAAACTTGAAGGAATGTTTTTCAGTTTATTCGTGATAGCCGTGGCGGCATCGGAAGCGGCAGTTGCTATTGCCATTATCATAAATATTTACAGGCGGTTTGCAACAATCAATGTTGAGGATGTTAATGAAATGAAATACTGATTATTACATATAGAGGAAGATAAAAATGATAAATTTCGGTTACACATTCTGGATCCTTCTGATTCCTTTTGTCATGTTCGT
>DATFLA010000293.1:0-2859 GCA_035268305.1 Bacteroidales bacterium
ACGAAGAGATTTCTCATTATATCACCTTTTCAACAGTTCAGCAAGTTTCTACCAACAGCGTTTTTTCTCTTCCGGGGTGGAAGAGACACCAGTGGTAATTGACTTTATTTCACAAAAAACAGGTACCTCCAAAGAAAAAATCCGCTCAGAAGCCAACGAGTTCAAAATTTATGACCTGCTTGATAAGCACATAGTTTCATTGTCTACCGGTGAAGGTCGAAGGATTCTGCTTTTGATACTCTGGCTCACAAACAGTAAGGTGATCTGTTTTGACGATCCTTACGCAGGACTTGATCATGAAGGTAAACGACTGGTTAGCCACGCCCTTAGCATGTTACAGATGAAAAATGTCACTATACTTATAACATGTGCAGGAAACAAGCCTCCTGATTTTATAACACACGTCTTATTTATTGAAAACAAGACAATAGGATATGCAGGAGAAAAGATGGGATTTCTTCTTCAGCACAGGGAAACGGATATGCATATTCAAAAAGTAGTTGTAAAAAAGTATGTTGAGGATGAATCCGATCATTCATTTAAGGTATTGGCAAAGTTCAATAACATAGCCATAAAATATGATAATAAGATAGTGCAGGAATATTTTTCCTGGCAAATAAACAAAGGAGAAAAATGGATACTGACAGGACCTAACGGCTCAGGAAAAAGTACGCTTATGAGTCTTATTTATGGTGATAATCCAATGGCATATGCATATAAACTCGTTGTCTTTGATAAAGTCAGAGGGACAGGCGAAACTATATGGGATATTAAAAAACTGATAGGATTTTTTTCCTCGGAGCTTCAGCAGTTTTTTCCCCGTAACATGACTCTTTATGAATCCGTTTTAAGTGGTTTTAGTAATCATTTTGTTGTACGTAATAACCTCACGGGTGACCATTATAAACAGGCAGATCAGTTAATTGAAGCTGCGGGGCTTACAGGTATGAAAAACCAGCCACTTATGCGTCTTTCATTCAGCCAGTCACGTATAGCACTCGTATGCCGCGCCCTCGTTAAACTATCTCCTGTAATTATACTCGATGAGCCCTGCCAGGGGCTTGATAACAAAGCAACCACAATTGTAAACGGTCTTATCGACATTGTTTGCCATGAAGAATGGAAAACCCTTGTTTATGTAACACATCAGATAGAGAACATACCTGCTGTGATTAACAGACATTTGGAGCTCAAAAAATAATCTACGGCTAACAGGGTATATTATTTTTGAAAA
Organism: Bacteroidales bacterium; assembly: GCA_035268305.1. Taxonomy (GTDB): domain Bacteria; phylum Bacteroidota; class Bacteroidia; order Bacteroidales; family VadinHA17; genus LD21. Next base: position 1,235 of record DATFLA010000293.1, read on the forward strand.
CAGGTAGCCGATACTGCTCAAACAACTTCAACCGGCTTCCTTAAATATCCACATTATTTACAAATAATTGATTTTGAATAAATTTTAATGTAAATTGAAGTTCAATTAAAAAGTCAGTTAACAGTGTAAAGTATAACATTTTTTATGAATGTTTCCAGTACACGAAAAGTGCCTGCAATTAATCCTATATCAATATATACAGGTAATCACAAGTCCTTCAAACAGGGAGACATTAAAGTTTTCAATTGTTGAAATGTCAAAAACAGAAAGCTGTGAAAAATGTTATTCCATGTAAAAAAACTATCCTGACCGCTTGTGCATCAATCATGATTCCCGTATATATTATAGGTATGTTATCTCTGGGTAGCTGCTTAAGGACCAATCAGCCACTTGAATTAAAAGGTAAAATCACCGACGAACTGACCGGTAATGTCATCCCCTACAGAAGGGTTATTATTCATGCCCGGCTCAGCATGCCAGACAAATTTATACCTGTTTATACCGGTCAGTTCATGACAGACAGCTCAGGCAAATTTTTATATTCACTTGAAACTGTTACCGGTGCATATAACTATGATTTCTCAATTGTTGGTGACTCCGATTACCTGTTTAAAACAGAGCGTATATCATTCATCGATCTAAAAAAGAACGGGCAATTCATGTCATTTAGAATGAAACCATTGACCGGCCTTAAAATAAAGATAAACAGGGAAGGTAAAAAGCCGGCTTATGATACTCTTTATCTTTACTGGGAGTCGGATGGCAATAATGGAAGAGGACTGGCAGCATATAAAGTTTATAACTACGGAAACCCTGAAAATTATTTAGGTTCATCAGACAATACATCATTGAGATGGGTTGGCGGAAATGTCAAATCTCTGATAACAACAAGGGTACTGGCCGGGAAAAAAACAGTCATCTACTTTGAACTTATACGCAGCGGGAAAAGGAAAGTAATTATTGATACGATTACATGTAAAAGACATGCTGAAAATTCTGTTTATTTCAAGTACTGACAATAATTTGACACAGGTTGGACATTCTTTTTATTATAAGACATTGTACCTGAAAATTGTAATCAATACTTTTGCAGACAGGAAAAATTCTTAAGTAATAGAAGATATGTACAGGTATTTATTTGGTCCGGTACCGTCGAGACGACTGGGGATGTCACTTGGTGTAGATCTTGTACCTAAAAAGGTATGTACACTCGACTGTGTTTATTGTGAAGTAGGAAAAACTACAAAACTTACTGTTGAAAAGAAAGAATACATACCTTCAATCAAGATTAAAGAGGAGTTGCAGCATTACTTTTCAAATAACCCGGATCCAGATTATATAACCTTTTCCGGTTCCGGTGAACCATTGCTGAACAGTGGTATTGCTGATGTTCTCGGATATATAAAGTATATTAAACCTTCAATACCAGTTGCACTTCTTACCAACGGTACTCTACTGTCCGACAGAACAGTGAGAGAAGCTGTATCATCTGTCGATCTCGTTCTTCCTTCGCTTGATGCCGCCTCACAGGATGTTTTCGAAAAGATAAACCGGCCGGCCGGTAGTATCAATATAGATGAATATATAAGAGGGATCATTGAATTCAAAAAAAGCTACAAGGGGAA
>DATFLA010000294.1:0-2211 GCA_035268305.1 Bacteroidales bacterium
CTGCATCTTCAAGCTTATGTGCCATGGTAATCAGTTGAGGCTCAATATCGTTCCATGACTTTCTAATCTCCTGTTTTACTTTCTGCTGCTCTTACGTTTCCTTTGTTACAGGCTTTTCCTTTGCCATAAAAGATAATTTACAATCGATATATAAACCATTATTTCACTGGGTTGGACAAATTATCGAGAAGTTCGCATAATAATTTGCTTCCCAATTTGTATTACACGTATTACATGTATTACAACAAAAATATACTTGAAGGGTTAACCCAAGATTCTCCTAATTAAATTTCTAAGAGAAAGATACTCTTCCTCAACTCGACCTATTTTGAATACTTTTAATATACTCCCCCTTAAATGTAGGATACCATTGCGGAGGTTGTCGAGCTAGGTCAAAGGCGATGGATTTAGGGTCCGACTTACTTCTGGAAGTATTTCTGACCAATTTGTCCAGCGATTATGACACCACAATGAGTATTGAACCGAAGCGAAAAGTTTGTGAAAAATTTGCCCTTAAGAACTTAGAAAGTAACTTTCTCTTAAACAGTAATTTTAACAATCCCCTGTAAAGATAGTTCAGCAGATTTTATGAACACCAAAAAGTATGTATATTTAATACACATAATTATGCGTGTCAACTCAAAGACTCAATGTAACTGTGCCTGATGACGTATCCGACATTCTTAAGACTAAGAAGAATAAGTCAGAGTTTCTGGCTGAGGCTGTCAGGGAGAAAGCTATCAATGATAAGAAAAAGGAAATTATGGAGAAAGCACGAAAACTAAGGAAATACTATGATTCTGACGTGGATCTGACTTCTCTGAACTCTCTGGATTCTCAGGATTTTGTGGATTGAGGGAAAGAGTTGAAACAAGGAGAAATCTGGTTGGTGAATCTCTCGCCAACAGTTGGTGCTGAAATTACCAAAACAAGGCCTTGTGTGATTACAAGCAGCAACGAGATCGGAATTCTACCATTGAAGGTAATCGCACCCATAACAGATTATAAAACACATTATGATTCGGTGCCTTGGATGGTAGAGTTATCTCCTGATGGGCTTAACAACTTATCCAAGAGATCTGTTGTGGATTTATTCCAATTGAGATCAGTATCTCAGGCAAGGTTAATTAGAAACATTGGTTTAGTGATGGATGAGGAATTTCAACAGATCTTGGATGCCATAAAGATAGTTTTTGGGATTTATTGATCTATATCTTTTGGAATACAGATCTTAATTTTCGAACACGATTTCCATCACTTCTTTCAACTTTTGTGTGACTCTTACCCCTTTCTCCGTTATTCCTATCATATTCTTCATTGGGTGTGAACTGTTATCTTTCCTTGATGTTATCATATTCCAATTCTCACCCAATTCAATAATAGAATATGCCTGATGACTATTTACTACTTCAACCAATTTTGAATATCTTTATTATACTCACCGTAAATGTAGGATACCATTGCGGAGGTTGTCGAGCTAGGTTAAAGGCGATGGATTTAGGGTCCATTCCCGTAGGGGTTCGCCGGTTCGAATCCGGCCCTCCGCACTTTTATTGATATTAGCGGTTTTGTGAAAGGTCTGGGTGTTGTTGATAACATCAAAATTTGCTATGTAATTTTCAACCGGGGTCTCAAAGTATCGGCTCAAATTCAGGCCTAACCGCTTACCCCGTTCTATCAGGCTTTCATCAACCAACAAGGTCAATTTTCTTTTCATCATAGTAAATATATATAAGTATAGAAATTATATTAAATTTTGGAGGCTATTCGTGTAATATGCAAGTTCATGCATTAGTCCAACTATGGTGACCTGTTGGGAGAATTATCGTCAAATGCATTCTCCCTTTATCCTTCCCTTTGTTTATGCCCTCCATCAGATCACTTCCAGAGGTATGTCGACCGTCACAATTTGGTTTTGAGAAGGAATATGATAAATAGAGATATCCCAAGCCGGGGTGAATGAAATGTACATCTGCATGGTAATGTTCCCGCTTTTAACGTATGTTTGAGAGTTGAATACAAGTTCAATCATGGTCTGATTTACTTGATGAACCTGGAAAGATGTTGACGAAGTACCATCTGGGAATCTAAGAGTAGCATTGTTGATGTAGAACGAAGAGTCAGTGTAGGGACTGGATAGAATCTGCCTAGTCTTTTGAATAGATACACCCACTGCAAAGCTGGAAGATGTGCCAATAGGTATGTTCGGGG
>DATFLA010000295.1:0-2288 GCA_035268305.1 Bacteroidales bacterium
CGTATGTTCTCATGCATATGAGAGGGACGCCTAAAACAATGCAGGATAATCCTGTTTATGATGATGTGGTAGCTGATATACTGAGATGGTTTGGAAAAAAGATTGTAAGGCTTCATTCTTCAGGGGTAAAGGATATAATTATTGATCCGGGTTTTGGTTTTGGTAAGACCCGTGAACATAATTTTGAGATACTGCAGCGTCTGAGTGAGTTTTCTATAGCCGGATTACCTGTTTTGGCGGGTTTGTCAAGGAAGTCGATGATATGGAAGACACTTGGCATAAGTGCAGGGGAAGCTTTAAATGGGACAACGGCATTAAATATGGCTGCCCTGATAGGAGGCGCCGATATTTTGAGAGTACACGATGTTAAAGAAGCCGTTGAGGTTGTGAAATTATTCCGCAGGCTTCAGGATTAAAAATGTTTCCGTATTTTTAAAAAAAATATTTTCAGGACATGCTATTTCATATTACCGTACTCGATCTTCTTGATATTTTTCTGGTGGCACTGATACTTTTTCAGCTATACAGGATAATAAGGGGTACGGCTGCCTTCAGCATTGTAATGGCCATTTTCTTCATTTATGTTTTCTGGCTACTTGTCAGGGCACTTAAGATGGAACTTATAAGTGCATTACTCGGTCAGGTGATAGGTGTTGGTGTGCTGGCACTTATAATCGTATTCCAGCAGGAAGTAAGGCGCTTTTTGCTTGTGCTGGGGACAAGGTATCTTTCAGGAAACAGGTTCTCATTTCTGCGGTTTTTCTCATCCGTACAAAAGGATGTTGTAAGCCATAAGGAAGCTGAGGAGATAATCAGGGCCTGCGAATCCATGGCTTCCAACAGGACAGGCGCACTGATTGTGATAGGACGAAAAAGCAGCCTTGCAATATTTACGGAAGGAGGTGAAATCCTGAAATCAAGGATCAGTGACGCATTACTGGAGACAATTTTTTTCAAGAACTCACCTCTTCATGATGGTGCTGTTTTGATTGAGGGCAATCTTATCCTTGCCGCCAGGTGTCCTTTGCCGGTAACGGAAATGGTGGATCTTCCTGCAAGGTATGGCATGCGTCACAGGGCGGCTATAGGAATGTCTGAGCATTCAGATGCCATTATCATAATTGTATCAGAGGAGACAGGATTTATTTCTGTTGTTGAGACAGGCGATATAAGAGAAAACATCAGTACCAGGGAACTCAGGAACGTCCTGCTTATGGAAAAAGTGTGGGAGGACAAAGACGGCAAGGTTCAGGGGGTTTTTTAAGAAACAATGGCCGTATAATATAGTTTGATCAAACCTGATCTTCCTTTATTATTTGCTTGTAGGGAAAACCCTACATTAAAATCAGGAAATAGCTTCAAGTTTATTGCTCTATTGTTATTATATTTAAGGATATAATACTGGCTTTGCCATAGGAAAGTCGATAAGCCACATATAATGAATAGATCACTGTCTCTGCCTGTTGTATTGTCTTTTTTATTATTTACATTACTTGTAGTAGCGGGAGCATTATATTATTACCGCATCCAGAAAGAGAAAATTATAAGCGACAAGGAAAAAGAGCTGCAGGCTATTGTTAACCTTAAGGTAGATGAAATAGTTCAATGGGGTAACGAAAGAATAGCGGATGCGTCGCTTTTCAAAGATAACCAGTTCCTTATTTCTGAGATCGTTCCCTACTTCAGAAACAACCGGGAAGATGAAGAAAGAGAACTTGTCGGGTATCTTAAGTCTTTCCTGGAAAACAAGAATTATCAGAGTATTCTGTTGATTGATCCGGAATTTAATCTAAGGCTTGAGTATCCGGAGAATAATTATATAATGGGTGCTTCTCTTGAAAAGTATATACATAACCCGGAATCAAAAGAAAATATAAATATATCGGATCTCCATTCATCAGATGCTGATTCATCACAGCATCTTGACATGGTAGTCCCCCTTTACAGAGCTCAAAAAAACGACTCTTTATTTGCCGGTTATGTAGTTTTAAGGATCGATCCTGAAGAGATGCTCTTCCCTTTAATAAATTCCTGGCCTGTTCCGAGTAAATCTTCTGAGATAATGATTTTCAGAAAGGAAGGTGATTCTCTTCTGTTCTTTAATAATTCTGTATTCAGAAATGCAGCTGGCCAGGTGATGGTATTGCCCGATAATTCAAGTAATAACCTGTGTGCAAAAGCTGCCTCCGGTGTGACAGGATTCACAGAAGGTACTGATTACAGGAATATGCCTGTTATAGCTTATATATCAAGGTTAAGGAATTCACCATGGTCGATGATCGGGAAAA
>DATFLA010000296.1:0-3888 GCA_035268305.1 Bacteroidales bacterium
TATGAATTTAGTTGTTTGTACTTTATTTTTTCAATAAGTTCAATATTGTATTGTCAAATTTACCTGATTTCATTTTGTTTAATAACTTTAACAGATAAAACCATTAACAAATTAAAATAACAGATGAAAAAACTCACTTTATTCATTGTACTCAGTTTTCTATGTGTTTTTTCTCAGGCACAGAATGCCGATAGTACCTGGATCGTAAATAACTATACCAAGATTGAGCGGCGGATACCGATGCGTGATGGCATCAGGCTTTTCACTTCTATTTATGTTCCGAAAGATAATTCGGTGGATCATCCTATATTAATGACCCGTACACCATATTCATGCGCTCCCTATGGTGAGAATAAGTTCAGACCGTATTGGGACAGTTATGTAAATACATATTTCAGGGAAGGTTTCATAATTGTTGTTCAGGATGTAAGGGGAAGATGGATGAGTGAGGGAGATTTTGTTGATGTAAGGCCTTTCAACGCCGATAAGAAAGGCGATAAGCAGATAGACGAGGCCAGCGACACATGGGATGCTATAGACTGGCTTGTAAAAAACATACCACATAACAATGGTAAAGTAGGGGTATTCGGGATCTCCTATCCGGGGTTTTATTCTACAATGGCTGCTGCGAGTAATCATCCGGCTCTTGTGGCCGTGAGTCCGCAGGCACCTGTTACAAACTGGTTTATCGGTGATGATTTTCACCATAACGGTGCCTTCTTCATTATGGACGCCTTCAGTTTTTATTCTCCTCTCGGCGGCGGTTTTGGTCTTCCTCACCCAAAGCCTACTTCTGTAGGACCGCGAACAGTAGGTTTCCCTGTTCATGATGCTTATAAATTCTATCTTGAAACAGGTCCGCTGCCGGCCTTTATGAAGCTTACCGGGGACAGTGTTAAGTTCTGGAAGGACCTTTATGCACATCCCGATTATGATAAATGGTGGCATGCACGCGATGCAAGAAATGCGACTAAGAACCTGCATCCGGCAATGCTATGGGTTGGCGGACTTTTTGATGCAGAAGATAACTGGGGAGCCTGGAATTCGTATAAAGCAGCAGAAGCAAATAACCCCGGTAAGGATTTTAATAAGATAGTAATGGGACCATGGTATCACGGACAGTGGGCTACACATAGCGGCACTCACCTTGGTAATGTCTATTTCGGGAGCAATACCTCAACATGGTACCAGCAAAATATTGAAATTCCTTTTTTTAATTATTACCTTCTTGGCAAAGGCAGTATATCCGATATCCCGGAGGCAACGATTTTCATTTCAGGTGCAAACAAATGGGCCAGGTTCGATAAATGGCCTCCTTCGGATAAAGAAGATAAGGTACTGTACCTGCAGGATGATGGCGGACTTGACTGGGGAAAACCTTCAGGAACAGCCAGCTATAGTGAATATGTAAGCGATCCCTCAAAGCCTGTTCCATACACAGACGGTATACATTTTCACCGGACAAGGGAATATATGACTGATGATCAGCGTTTCGCAGGCAGCCGGACTGATGTACTTACTTTCAAAACGGATATTCTCAATGATGATGTCACTGTTACAGGAACTATCATAGCTGATCTGGAGGCATCAATATCAACAACCGATGCTGATTTTGTTGTTAAGCTTATCGATGTCTTTCCTGATGATCTGTCGTATAATAATGTTGATATATACGACGAAAAAGATCCTGTTAGAATTTATCCTATGGGTGGTTACGAGATGCTTGTTCATGGAGAGGTATTCCGCGGCAGGTACAGAAAAAGTTTTGAGAAGCCTGAGCCCTTTACTCCCGGGAAAGTTGAGCAGGTAAAATATAAAATGGGGGATATAGCTCATACATTTAAAAAAGGTCACCGTATTATGGTTCAGATACAGAGTAGCTGGTTCCCTCTTGTAGACAGGAACCCGCAGACTTTTGTTGATATTTATAAGGCAAAACAGTCCGATTTCCGGAAATCAACTATAAGGATTTATCACGACAGGGACCATTCAAGCAGTATAATACTACCTGTTTTGAATGAAAAGTGAGTTCTGAACCAGCTGTATTAGTGGTTGGCTGACGCCAGCTTGAATTCCGGGAACGAGAGTATATAGTTGTACTTGCAGAATATCTGAGTATGGTTATTAAATAATAAAAATTGTATCCATGAAAAAGAAAATAAGAGTAAGATGTTTTCTGCTATGCTGGGCTTTTTTGTTTTATGGTTCGGTTTCCCACTGTCAGGTTACCGGGCTTATTGATGTCAGGCAGGCTGAACAGGTTATTACTGTTGGTGGACAGGGATCAGATATTTCAGGCTATACATCGGGGGCAATCCAGCTGGCCATCGATGCATTGAAGTCACGTGGAGGAGGTATTGTAAAGCTGAATCCAGGTGATTTTGAGATAACCGGACCTGTAAGACTTTATAGCAATATCACACTTGAAGGGTCCGGTAAAGAAACGGTCCTTCATAAATGTGACGGGTTCAGGACCAGTTTCATAATAGATGCAGACTGGGGCATGTTGAAAGCAGTGGTGAATGATGCAAGTGGATTTAAACGGGGCATGGGAATCCAGCTTTATGATGATGAACATAACCAGGGCTGGGCAGTAACAACTGCCATTATAACCGACATACGTGATAATGTTATTTATTTTGACAACAGGACTGTAAATGATTATATAGCATCTCTTAACGGTACAGTTTCAAATGCCTGTTCTGTAATAGAAGCAGTGGGAGCAGATAATGTAAAAATATCCAACCTGGTGATTGACGGGAATAAAAGTACCAATGATTATATCAACGGATGCAGGGGCGGAGGTGTCTATATACATAAATCAAGGAACTGTCTTGTTGAAAATGTTTCTGTAAGGAACTTTAACGGAGACACATTCAGCTGGCAGATAACAGAAAATATTACATTAAGAGGATGTGAGGCGTCTCATGGCGACGGCCTGGGCTTTCATCCGGGGACAGGATCAGATCATTCCATAGTAGAAAACTGTTCGAGTCATAATAATAAAGGAGATGGCATATTTTTATGCTGGCGGGTACAAAACGGGATATTCAGGAATAATACGGTCTATGCCAACGGTGATAACGGAATATCGATAGGCCATAAGGATACTGATAACCTGTTTGAAGACAACCATGTCTTTGAAAATGCAAATAACGGAGTGCTTTTCCGCAACGAAAATGAGCAGAATGGCGGTCACAGAAATACTTTCACAGGCAACATTATTGAAAACAACGGAATGAAAAGCAAGTCATATGGATTCTGTATATCAGGAGAAACTCATGATATTACAATAACAAACAATACTATTCGTTCAACAGGTAAAGGAAACCAGGCAATTGCGATTTTTGTGGGGAAGAGATGTTCAGCTATTACTGCAGGCAATAATGATACAGGAGGATCGAAGGACATCATTTATGAACAATGATCTGTTTTGAGGATCAGCTATATTGTGGTTTATTTTTGATTCAATGCCTGTTAAGCTTACTGATAACAAGGCTAATCTTGTTTTTAAGAGTAATCTCATGCCTGTCTTTCCTTATGTAGTTGTTCCAGATGATTACGGAACCGGCAAAGATAAGGACCGTAACGACTGCTACCTTAAAAAGGTATGGTACTATGCAGTAATAATGCTTTATCCTGGTTTCAAGCTTGTAATAGAACTTGCGGCGATGACTCCTTGGCGGACGGTAGACACCGAACTTATCCCTGTTATCACGGATAAACTGTTCAATGTTATGTTCGTTAAGTTGTATCATCTTTTTATTTCTAAAGACGGAAAGTCGGGACCACTGATGCATGAAAGTTTATCATTGTGATATGACATGCATCAGGTGATTTAGTATACCATTGTGAATTAATTATAATGCTGTGTCAAGGTGGTATATT
>DATFLA010000297.1:0-8963 GCA_035268305.1 Bacteroidales bacterium
TATTCTCATATTCTGAGGCTTGAACGCATAGAAGAAATAGCTGTATCATTTGACCTTAGCGATGATATTGATTATTCGCCCGTTTATGAGTGGGATTTTGAGACTGAAGGCTTTCATATTATTTACGACAATGCCCCTTCAGGACCCTTCAGGATAAAGACAAGGACAAGGAAAAGAAGCTGCAATTTCTTTGATGCTCTTAAGATCAGGGAATATGGTGATACAGATATTGAGCTGCCTTCCAATTACCTGACAGATACTGAAGAGCTGGAATTATCTTCATGGGCCATTAATGACCTGGATGGAGTTCAGTTCTGTATTAATGCCACAGTTATAGACCTGTCAAACAACAGGATAACGGATTTGTCTCCACTGGCCGGATTATCCCTGATAGAAGAACTGGACCTGTCTGATAACAGGATAAGTGATATAGACACACTCAGTAACCTGCTTAACCTTAAAAACCTTATGCTCGCCAATAATTCTGTAAAAGATATCTCACCACTTCTTGATCTGGATAAACTTGAGTATGTCGATTTTTCAGGAAATAAAATAAGTGACGACCAGATAATACTGCTAAAGGAAAGGAATATATATGTCGAGTTCTGATTACAGGTAAATACCCATGCCTTGACATTTCAGCCGGAAGGGGCAGGTAAGGAACCAATTATTAGTTATTCCCTGTATTACCAATGACACTCCTGATGTGTTCTCTCATCCTTTTATAATGAGTACCATTCCAGTAAATCCTGTTACAACCCTTACATAATTTGAATTTCCGGTAATATCTTTTTGTCCCCGGCAACAAACGTTCCATTATCTTCTCCTTGGAAACATCCGACAGGTCACCGTTACAGACTGTACATCTTGAGAAAAGTCTTATCCGGCTTTTCAGACCAAAATGAATCAGTACACTTCCCAACTGTTCCTCAGTTATTTGTGACCGTATCCAGAAACCATGAGTAACATGCTTGTTTTTAAGTAATTCCCTGCTGCGGGTAAGTATTATTCTTCCTTCTTCAAGAGAAAGTCTTATAATATCGTTCTTTAAAAAGTTTTTATCGTACAGTGTATCAAAGCCACAAAGCCGGAGGTACCTTGCCATCTTTCCCAGATGAACATCACAGATGAATTTAGATTCCCGCAAGGGTCTGCCTGCCAGGTGGGTTAACGGACCGATATCAAGTGTTTCAAAAACAGGGTATACAGAAATAGTATCTCCATCTTTTAATCTATAGCTAAAATCAACTGAAACGCTGTTTACAAGTATTAAGTCCGCTTCTGTATGCGGTACTCCCAAAGACTCAATGGCATCCTTAACGGAAGGATTTCCAGTAAACATGTAATGGAAGAACGCTTTTTTCTTCCCTGAAGGTAAAAAATCATTAAGCTCCTCATAAAATCTGAAGTATGCCTTATTCACTCCATCTAAGAATTTATAATCAGGTATCAAAGGTACCAGAAGCTAATTATATATAAAATTATTAAAAATGATATTTTTTTTAACCGACTCATTACCAGGCAACAGATTTAAAAATATATATGCTAAGCCTCATTATACGGGCATCACTGATTTTTTACCGACAGGCGAACTTATTAATTGTTTAATCCAATGATCATAAAGTATAAACAACTAATTATAAACATTTTAGAGATTCTCTTGTTTATTAATTGAATAACTCAGTTTTTAAAAAGTTCTGTGTCAAAAATTAAAAGAGGGTGTCTTTTCAGACATCCTCTTTTTGTGCGGGCCGACATCTGCAGCATTGTTAAAAATTAACAATGCTGCGGTATCCCTTTAATTCTACCTCCCGTCTCTGTCATGATCGTGAGCCATGCCATGGACCCTGCCTCCACCGCCATGAATTATGAAGGTAGGTCCAATGTTCCATCCCCAATAATCATAAGGTCCCCAGTAGCCGTATCCCATTCCTCCGGGATACATATTATAGGAATCATTGATCCTCTGGTTCTGCCTTACGGCTTTTAAATGTGTATCTTCCATATAGTTTATTACGGAATCCTGAACACCTTCCTCCCTTAGCTTTGCGAGCTGATCGGCCTTAAGAAGGTAAACAGAATGAGTCTTTCTCATCTGCTTAATAATGTTTTTCGATGACATTCCATCCTTACTCATCTGAACAACATCAGAAACCTGTACGGAAGGTAGGTAATATGGATTATAAACCACACAGCTTTGTAATGTCAGCAGTCCTGCACTTACCAGGACAAGTGTTATTAAACCTGATAATTTGATTTTAGTTTTTCTTTTCATTTTCCGGCCCTCCTAATCATTCTCTTTAATTAATCAATTGTCAAAAACAATCTAAATAATGAATTGCAATTAATATGCCATGATGAGTTAATAATATGTTAATCTATCCATAATATGATGGAGACAGAGATACTTTCCAGCAGTTTTTAATATAAATTTGAATGGGTGATTGGTTAATGATTTTAATTTGTATTTTCATGAAATAAATATAATCCCATGAAAAAACTCATTATCTCACTTGCACTTACCTTCTTTTTAAATGTCTTCCTTACAGCCAGGCCGGCTATCTCTTTTTTCTGTGAGCTTCAGGGTAACGAGTTCAACGTTTTTTTTGCTGACACATCTCTTATCAGGCAGCTCTCCGGCATGCATGCATCCCTGAGAATAGGGCTTCATGACTTCAGCCCTGAACGGGCACTGACAATAAGGAAACTGAATGAAGCTGGTATCCCGGTAGTAGCCTGGCTGCTGTTACCTGAGGAAGACGGGTACTGGTTTAACATGAATAACGGACAAAAAGCTTCAAAACGATACGATGATTTCCTTGCATGGACAAAAGAAAATGATCTGAAATGGGATGGTATCGGTATTGACCTGGAACCTGACATGAATGATGGGAAGATGGTCTTTACACATCCATGGAAACTTGCATGGAAAGTATATAAGCGACTATATGACAATAGGTCTCTTAAAAAAGCAGCTGTTATCTACCAGGATCTCATTGACAGGATGAAAGATGACGGTTACAGTGTTGAAAGTTATATAATCCCGTTTATTTACGACGAAAGAGAACTTGGAACCACCTCTTTGCAAAAGCTTATGGGTATTGTTGATATTAAAACAGATATTGAGATACCAATGGTATATACAAGTGCCATGGGCAACAGTGCAATCATCCCGCTTTATCACCACGATCACATGCCGTTGGCATTGGGTAGTACCGGAGGTGGGGTTAAGATAAATGGTGCAGAGATTGCCTCTCTTAGCTGGGAGAATCTAAAAAAGGACATGCTGGTTGCGGCAGGCCTCACCGACGAAATACATATCTTCAGCCTTGAAGGATCGGTAGATAATGGTTATCTGCCCGGTATAAGTAAGCTGGACTACAGTGAAGCACCACCTGACCTCAGTACACAGATTGTTGAGGAAAGGAGTCTGATTAAGAAAGTACGGTTCTTTCTTGTGATCCTTAATCATCCTTTCTGGCTTACCTTTGCCATTCTGGCAGTAATGTCAGGTATCATATTTGCAATATATAAATTACTATCAGCAATTATTAGACTTATTACGAGGGCATAACACAAGTAAAGAAATCCTAACCGCAGAGGTCTCTAAGGCAAAACGCGAAGATCGCAAAATGCTGATTTTTATTTTTTAATTTTCTGTCTTATGCTTTCATCGCGTACCTGCCTGACTGAACGCCCGCCTGAACGAATTCATTCGGGCAGGTCATTCGGAAGGGTTAAGCTGCTAAATATAACTTTTGAGACACCCTTGTAATATACTCATTTGTATTTGCCACGTCTTTCAGAATAAATATCACTATCTGAAAGAAGCGCTTCATACCATGTCGGCAAAAAGCATATATACGCCTGCCGCCATAGCTGCACCAATCATCGGACCAACGACAGGTACCCATGAATATGCCCAGTCACTGTCGCGTTTTGATGGCATGGGGAGGAAGAAATGCAGAATCCGCGGACCCAGGTCACGTGCCGGGTTGATGGCATAGCCGGTTGGTCCCCCTATTGCAAGGCCAATTCCAAGAACAACAAGGGCTACCGGTAAAGCATTAAGGGCACCAAGGCCAACTTCAGGCTGTGCCATATACAAAACAGCAAGTGCCAGTACAAATGTACCTATGATCTCTGTAAGTACATTATAAAAGTAACTCCTGATATTCGGTGTTGTACAAAACACAGCCAGCTTAAGATCAGCATCATCTGTAGCATCAAAATGCTTTTTATAGGCAAGCCAGGCAAGTCCTGAGCCGAACATAGCACCGAGTAGTTGTGCGGTGATATACAGTGGCATTTTGGCAGCAGAAAATTTGCCTGCCATGACAAGAGCAAGAGTTACAGCAGGATTAAGATGAGCCCCGCTTATGGGTGCTGATATCAGCACACCGGTGAAGACACCAATGGCCCAGCCGAAGGTTATCACGATCCAGCCACTGTTATTCCCTTTTGTATTGTTCAGCAAAACATTTGCTACCACTCCGCTTCCGAATACCAGGATCATAGCCGTCCCGAAGAATTCAGCAAAAAATTCATTCATAATGTTAAGTCAGTTTAAGTACAGGTAAGTTATTTTATTGTTTAATTTGTTTCCTTGTCATCGGCCCATGCCCTGGCTGCTTTTACTGCACGCCTCCATCCTCTTATCAAATCGTGAGTATCTGAGGTCTTTAGAACCGGAGTAAAAGTTTTATCAACCTGCCACTGCCTGCTTACCTCACCGGTACTTTTCCAGTAACCGACTGCCAGCCCTGCAAGATAGGCTGCTCCCAGTGCCGTAGTTTCGGTGATTCTTGGTCTGACAACATCGGCCTGAAGAATATCTGACTGGAACTGCATCAGCTTGTTATTTACTGTTGCACCGCCGTCGACCCTTAATTCTTTAATATGCAACCCGGAATCCTGCTGCATTGCCTCAAGTACATCGAGGGTCTGGTATGCAATACTGTCGAGAGCAGCCCTTGCTATATGTGCTGATGTTGATCCTCTTGTTATTCCTACAAGAGTCCCCCTGGCATGCTGGTCCCAGTGTGGTGCTCCCAGCCCGGCGAAGGCCGGTACAAAATAGACTCCTTCGCTGTCGTTTACCCGGTCTGCCAACTTTTCAACTTCACCTGATTGTTTAATAACACCAAGACTGTCGCGCAGCCATTGAACCACAGCGCCGGCAATAAATATACTTCCTTCAAGAGCATATTGTGTAATACCGTTAACCTGCCATGCTATTGTTGTAAGAAGTTGGTTCTTTGATTCAATCGGTTTATCCCCGATATTCATGACCATGAAGCATCCGGTGCCATAGGTGTTTTTGACCATTCCGGGTTCGGTGCACATCTGGCCGAAAAGAGCAGCCTGCTGATCACCGGCTATCCCTGCCACAGGGACAGGTGCATCAAAAAGAGCATCTGCATTGCCATATATCTCACTTGATGATTTCACATCCGGAAGCATCGATGACGGGATTCCAAAAATGCCGAGCAGCTCATCATCCCATTCCAGGGTATGAATATTAAACAGCATTGTACGTGATGCATTTGTTACATCAGTAACATGAAGTCTACCCCCCGTCAGTTTCCATATCAGCCATGAATCGACTGTTCCGAATGCCAGTTCTCCCTTTTCGGCCAGTTCCCTGGCGCCATGAACATTCTCGAGTATCCATCTTATCTTTGTAGCTGAGAAATAGGCATCTATTATAAGCCCTGTTTTATCACGTATTGTCCTGCTCTTCCCATCATTTTTAAGTTTATCACAGAAGTCAGCTGTCCTCCTGTCCTGCCAGACAATAGCATTATAAACAGGTTTTCCTGTTTTCCTGTTCCACACAAGTGTTGTTTCCCTCTGGTTTGTAATACCTATTGCAGCAATAAGATCACTGCTGATTCCGGCTTTTTTCACTGCCTCCCTGGCAACAGATTCCTGTGAAGACCATATCTCCTCAGGATCATGTTCAACCCAACCCGGACTGGGAAAGAATTGTGTAAATTCTTTTTGTGCTGTAACAAACGGTTGACCATTCCTGCCGAATATGATCGCTCTTGAGCTTGTTGTACCCTGGTCAAGTGCCAAAATATACTTTTCCATGTTATTGTAGATTAATTCCTATAAATAATTCCTGACAAGTTGTCTGTATGATTCTACCTGTTTTTCAATCCATTCCGGTTCGTGACCGAATTCGTCTGCCATTATTTGTGCCACTGCCGGAGCCATATCTGCACTTGCCCTTGCATTAAGGAACAAGGCTCTTGTCCTGCGCGCCAGGATATCTTCCGCGTTAACAGGCATTTCATTACGGCATATCCAGGTAATTTCGGCTCCTGTATAAGGAAGCCGGTCATCAAGCTGCTGTCCCAGTTCAGGCTTTTCAGCTATCATTTTTTCTATTTCGGTTATCCCGGCACCATAGATGTGAAGTCTTCCTGATGACAGGTCCGGCAGATCAGATATGAGCTTCATCCCATAAGTGACACATTTTCTTTTTTCAATTATTCCGGCACTGATCCCTTTATCTATTGTTTCTTCAGCCATTCTTCTGTATGTTGTCCATTTACCACCCACAATAGAGAGGAGACCAGATTGAGAAAGTGTGATCTTATGCCTTCTCGATACCTCCTTTGTGGAGGTCGGATTATCAGGATTAGCAGCCAATGGACGTAAACCGGCAAAGATACATAGCACATCCTCTCTCTTAGGTGGCTTCATAAGATATTTCCCGGCTGTCCGCAGAATAAATTCAATCTCTTCTTCCAGTGCAACAGGTTCAAGGCTGACATTTTCGAGAGGAGTATCAGTTGTTCCTACAACAACTTCATCGTACCAGGGGATTGCGAATAATACCCGGCCATCATCAGTTTTGGGTATCATAATAGCAGAATCTCCCCGGAGGAAAGATTTGTCAAGAACAATATGAACACCCTGACTCGGACGTATAGTTGGTCTTGCTGCAGGATTATCCATCCGGGCTACTTCATCTGCAAACACCCCGGTTGCATTGATCACGAGTTTAGCTTTGACCTCAAAATCATCCCCGCTAACAGTATCACTTAACTTCACTCCCGAAATCTTTCCCTTCGCATCTCTCAGGAAGCCATTCACTCTGCAGTAATTGATGGCCATCCCGCCATTGGCGGCACATCCTGAGGCCAGGGCAAAGGCCATCCTTGAATCATCAAATTGTCCATCGTGATAAACCACTCCGCCCTTCAGTCCTTCTCCCTTCAGCAGTGGCAAACGGTGCATGGTATTCTTTTTATTAATGAAATAAGACTTCCCCATGCTTAGCCTGCCGGCCATAAGATCGTAAAATTTCAAACCGACTGTATAAAGAATGACATCCCATAGAGTATATACCGGTATAATAAATTCCTGGTTAAAAGTAAGATGAGGAGCATTCTTCAGCATAATCCCTCTTTCATGGAGAGCCTCCATTACAAGGAGTAGATCGCCCTGCGCCATGTATCTTACACCTCCGTGCACAAGCTTTGTACTTCTCGAAGATGTGGCTTTTGCAAAATCAGACTGCTCCAAAAGCAGTGTTCTGTATCCCCGGGTGGCAGCATCAAATGCTATCCCCAGGCCTGTGGCTCCCCCGCCAATTACTACAATATCAAAGAGTAGATCCGGTTGTGCTTTAAGTATGTTCAGGAAAGACTGACGATTCATGTTAAAGAAAATTTTGATAATAATAATACGGAGAAATTTTAAGAATTCAAAAACAATGTTGATGGCAAAGAAACCCTGAAGCTGAAAAGGGGAAAAGGACCATCAGGATAGTCCCGGATGCAATTCAACAAAAACATTATAAATAATTATTATGATACAGGGAAAGCTTAAAATACAAGTCAGGGATGATTACCTGTAATTAAAAATTATACAGTACTTTTATGTTTTAGGCAATTTATTCCTGTCTGTAAATAATAACTAATATGAAAAAGATTTTTATTGCCGCTATTGTCATTTTGATGAGTCTTGGTCACCTCAATGCCCAAACAGGGAAAAAGGCATTACTTATAATTGATATCCAGGATTTCTATTTCCCCGGAGGGAAGGCGGAACTTGTTGAACCGGAGAAAGCAGCAACAAATGCTGCTCTTCTGCTTGAAAATTTCAGGCAGAAACATCAGCCAGTGATTTATATTCGTCACAATTACGAGCCAGGAGGCAAGATAAATAATATTGTTAAGCCAATCAGCGGGGAAAAGATCTTTTCGAAGGATGAAGTCAACTCCTTTCTCCATACAGGTCTGCGTGACTACCTTACGGATGGGGGTATAGACACTCTTGTAATATGCGGGATGCAGACACATATGTGTGTTGAAGCTGCGACAAGAGCTGCGAGTGATTTCGGGTATAAATGTATCCTTATTGATGATGCCTGTGCAACAAGGGATCTGAGGTATGGTGACAGGATAATAAAGGCGGCAGATGTTCATTATTCAACACTCAGTACACTTAAAAGTTATGCGGAGGTTGAAAGTACAAATGACTACCTCAAAAGAGGAAAATAATTAAATATTGATATGCACGGATTACAAATCCGCGCAAACCTGACTGTATTAAAAGTATAAAAGTCATATTTTGACAATTAATACAGCCCCAATATTTTAAACCATATGTTTATGATCAGGTTATACTCTAGAATTTAAGGCATGCCGGAGTAACTATTTTGCAGCCTTTACCTGTTTCAGCAGGTATTCCGGTCTTTTCATCAATCTTAAGAAGTGAGATATTACCTGATCGTTGATTTCCGACAAGAATATACTTTCCTGAGGGGTCAATAACAAAATTCCTGGGCCAGTCACCTCCACAGGGTGTTCTGCTTATAATTTCAAGCTTACCGTCTTCTCCAACCTTAAATGTAATTATATCATTCTCTCCCCTGTTGGAACCATACAAGAACTGATCGCTGTTACCAAAATGGACATCCGCACAAAAACTTTTTCCCTTGAAGT
>DATFLA010000298.1:0-4610 GCA_035268305.1 Bacteroidales bacterium
TCATTTGGTATCAAAGCCCTTGAGGAGTGCTGGATCACTGGAAGACAGATTGAAGCTGCCCGTCAGGCCGTTACACGTCATATGAAACGTGAAGGCCAGCTTTGGATAAGGGTATTTCCCGATAAGCCTATTACAAAAAAACCTGCAGAGGTACGTATGGGAAAAGGTAAAGGTGCACCTGAAGGATTTGTTGTCCCGGTAACACCAGGTCGTATACTGTTGGAAGCAGAAGGAGTACCTTATGAAGTGGCAAAAGAAGCTTTGAGACTGGGTGCCCAGAAACTTCCTATCACAACCAAATTTATTGTAAGACGCGATTACGTACAGGAATAAAACATAGACAGAGATGAAAATTTCAGAAATAAGAGAATTAAGCACTCCGGATCTGATGGAAAGAATCGATACCGAGAGAACAATGCTTATTCGTATGAAGCTTAACCATGCAATCACCCCTCTCGACGATACACAGAAGATCAGGGAGGTGAAACTTACAATTGCACGTCTGCTGACAGAATTGCGTTCCAGAGAGTTAAGTAACAAATCTAATAGCCAGGTTAGCAATGGAAAGGAATCTTAGAAAAGAAAGAATAGGTACAGTTGTAAGTACCAGTATGGATAAATCCATCGTAGTTGCCGTTAAGAGGAAGGTAAAGCATCCTATCTATGGTAAGTTTATTAATAAAACAAAGAAACTGATGGCGCATGATGAGGAAAACACATGCAATGTTGGTGATACTGTACGTATATCAGAGACCAGGCCTCTGAGTAAGAACAAGACCTGGAGATTAACAGAAATAATCGAAAGAGCTAAGTAGTCATGATACAGCAGGAAAGCAGATTATCCGTAGCCGACAACTCTGGTGCAAAAGAAGTTTTATGCATAAGGGTACTTGGCGGAAGTAAGAAAAGGTATGCCACTGTAGGCGATAAAGTTGTTGTGAGTGTAAAATCCGCACTTCCTTCAGGTGAAGCAAAAAAAGGAACTGTAAGCAAGGCAGTTGTTGTCAGAACGACAAAGGAAATCCGTCGTCCCGATGGTTCCTATATCAGGTTTGATGACAATGCTGTAGTTTTGCTTAACAACGTGAATGAAGTACGGGGAACACGTATATTCGGTCCGGTGGCTAGAGAACTGCGTGATAAGTACATGAAGATTGTTTCACTGGCACCTGAAGTGTTGTAATAAAAAAAGTACACAACGATGCAGAAGAAATTAAACATAAAAAAAGGAGATTCTGTGATGGTTATTACCGGAGAATCAAAAGGTCAGAAAGGTCGTGTCCTGGAAGTAGACAGAAGTAAATACAGAGCTATAGTAGAAGGTGTCAATCTGGTATCAAAGCATACAAAACCCAATGCTAAAGCACCTCAGGGTGGTATTATCAAGAAAGAAGCACCGGTGAATATTTCAAACCTTATGCTTGTGGATCCTGCTTCAGGGAAGCCTACACGTATTGGCAGGAGGCTTAATGACAAAAATAAATTAGTGCGTTATTCTAAAAAATCAGGAGAGGAGATCAAGTAATGTACACACCTTTACTTAAAACAAAGTATAAAGACGAGATTGTCCCTGCGTTGATGAAGGAGTTCAGTTACCGGACAATAATGCAGGTCCCTAAGTTGGAGAAAATAGTCATTAACCAGGGAGTGGGACAGGCTATTGCCGATAAGAAGCTTCTTGAGTATGGTGTTAAAGAGCTTTCTGATATTGCCGGACAAAAAGCAGTCCAGACTGTATCAACAAAGGATATCTCAAACTTTAAGCTGAGAAGGAATATGCCTATCGGTATTATGGTCACATTACGCAAGGAAAGAATGTATGAGTTCCTGGAACGGCTCATTGCTGTTGCACTACCGCGTATCCGCGACTTCAAAGGCATCAACTCCAAACTTGACGGAAGAGGAAACTATACAATGGGGATAACAGAACAGATAATCTTCCCCGAGATAGATCTTGATAAGATAGCCAAGATCATGGGTCTGCAGATAACATTTGTAACTTCCGCAGAGTCAGATGAGGAAGCTTATGCACTGCTCAAACACTTTGGTTTACCTTTTAAAAATCTTAAAAACTAGTTATATGGCTAAAGAATCAATGAAAGCACGCGAAGTGAAGAGAGCCAGGATGGCACAGAAATTCGCTGCAAAAAGGGCCAGGCTTAAAGCCGAAGGTGATTACGTAGGTCTTAGCCGCCTTCCCTGGAACTCGAATCCCAACAGGATGCATAATCGCTGCAAAATAACCGGTCGCCCGAAAGGATATATGAGACAGTTCGGAATAAGCAGGATCACTTTCAGGGAGATGGCTTCAAGTGGTCTTATTCCCGGTGTGAAAAAGGCAAGCTGGTAATTTAAAGGAAGAATATAAACTATTATAATAAATAAAAGATGACTGATCCAATTGCAGATTTACTGACCAGAATTAGGAATGCTATTATGGCTGGTCATAAGGTTGTTGAGGCTCCGGCATCCAATCTGAAAAAAGAAATTGCAAGAATTCTGTTTGAGAAAGGATATATCCTCAGCTATAAGGTTGTGGATAACGGAGGACCACAGGGGACTTTAAAGATTGCTCTCAAATACAATGCAAAGAGCAAGAAGCCCGCTATAAAAGAGATACAGCGGGTCAGCCGGCCAGGCCTGCGTCAGTATTCCGGATCCGAAGAAATTCCGCGTATTCTTAACGGTCTTGGTATTGCGATAATCTCAACATCCAGGGGTCTGATGACAGACAAGGAAGCCAGGAGAGATAATATTGGCGGGGAAGTATTATGTTATGTATATTAATAGGAGGATAGCTTAATGTCACGAATAGGAAAATTACCTGTAAACCTGCCAAATGGAGTTACTGTGAATATCAGTGACGCCAACATGGTCAGTGTGAAAGGCCCCTTGGGTGAGTTGACCCAGGCAGTCGACAAAGACCTGAAGGTGGAAGTGGTGGATAACGAAGTTATTATTTCGCGGCCATCAGACTCAAAAGAGCATAAATCAAAACATGGATTATACCGGGCACTTATTCAGAACATGGTTGTCGGTGTTTCTGAAGGATATAAGAAAGAACTTGAGCTTGTTGGTGTTGGTTATCGTGCCGAGGCCAAAGGCCAGGATCTTGAACTTAGCCTTGGCTACTCTCATGATATAATAATTCAGTTGCCTCCTGAAGTTAAAGTTGAGACCAGGACAGAAAGGAGAGCCAATCCTATTGTAACTCTGACATGCATTGACAAACAGCTCATAGGGCATGTTGCTGCAAAGATCAGATCATTGCGTCCGCCTGAACCTTATAAGGGCAAAGGAATCAAGTTTGTCGGAGAACAGCTCAGAAGGAAAGCTGGTAAATCTGCTAGTGTTTAATCTGGTAAAAGTTAAGAAATCATGGCTTTAACTAAGTTGGAAAGAAGAAAAAGGATCAGGATGAGGATCCGGAAAAAAATAAACGGTACTGACGAAGCACCGAGGGTAGCAGTATATCGCAGCAATAAGCAGATATATGCCCAGGTTATTGATGATCTGAAAGGCGAAACGATCCTTGCTGCATCATCGAAAGAAAAAGATATTTCTTCACAGAAAGGAATAAAGAAAACAGAACAGGCCAAACTCGTAGGAAAACTACTGGCTGACAGATGCAAAGAAAAGGGCATCGAGACTGTTGTTTTCGACAGGGGTGGTTATAAATATCATGGCAGAGTTAAATCATTGGCTGATGCAGCCCGCGAAGGCGGTTTAAAATTCTAAAGGACTATGGGAAACGGAATAAGAAAAGTAAAAACCAGCGATCTGGAGCTTAAAGACAGGCTTGTCAGCATACAGAGAGTGACCAAGGTAACAAAAGGTGGTCGTACATTCAGCTTTTCAGCCATTGTAGTGGTTGGAAATGAAGATGGCATCGTGGGACATGGTCTGGGCAAAGCCAGTGAAGTAACAACAGCTATTTCAAAAGGTATAGAAGATGCCAAGAAGAACCTTATAAAGGTGCCTGTCATAAACGGTACTATACCTCATGAACAGGTAGCTAAATTCGGCGGTGCCAGGGTATTTATCAAACCGGCAGCCGACGGTACGGGAGTTAAGGCAGGAGGTGCTATGCGTGCAGTACTTGAGAGTGTGGGTGTTAAAAACGTACTTGCCAAGTCGAAGGGTTCATCAAACCCGCATAACCTTGTGAAAGCTACATTCGCTGCACTGCTCGAGATGAGAGATGCTTACTCTGTGGCTGATCACAGGGGTATACCTATGGAAAGAGTGTTTAACGGTTAGAAAAAAGAATTACGATGGCAAAAATTCGTATTACCCAGGTAAAAAGTAAAAACGGTCAGCCGGAAAGACAGAAAAGGACTCTCGAGGCACTCGGCATCCGTAAATTAAACCATAGTGTGGAACATGAAGCAACACCGCAGATACTCGGAATGGTTGTGAAGGTACGACACCTGGTTAAAGTTGAAGATATTTAAGGTATTAAACAATATTTATTTAAATAGTTATGGATTTAAGTAACTTAAAACCTGCTAAAGGATCAGTTAAAAAAGGTAAGCGTTTGGGCAGAGGCCAGGGTTCCGGTAAAGGCGGTACTTCCACAAGGGGTCATAAAGGCGCTAAATCCAGGTCAG
>DATFLA010000299.1:0-3676 GCA_035268305.1 Bacteroidales bacterium
TGCCTGCCCACGACTGGTGACCAAGAAGGTTTACCTGTGGTATTACTCTTATATTGCTCTTCCTGCAGGCAGCAACTATCTTCTTCACATCATTCCTGGATAAGGCATCAGAATCCCTTAGTTCAGGATGACTTTCATACCTGTAATTATAATCCACTCTCAAAATAAGGGTGTTAACCAGTCGCGGTCCCAGTTCCTCATTTATAAATTTCACAAATTCATCAACATTTTTTGAGAGAGGTGCTGCAATACAGAAGCCACGAACCGGTAAAGAAGTTGGAGAAAGGTAGTCTTTACCGGAAGTACTCTGTGCATAACATAAATAACTAACAGCGGATAAAATCAAAATCAGGATTTTCTTCATGGGTGATTGATTTAATTGTTAAACAGGCAAGGGTATGATATCTATGGAAATAAAGGTAGAAATTTTATCTGTTATGGAAAATCTTTACACGGAAAGGTGATACTTAACAAAACCTGATCTTTGTGATTTGCAATAATAATAATTGTAAGTACATTAGCAGGTATTGGAAATTTTTCTTTTCCCTGTTGAAACAAATGCCATTCAGGCATAATTAATTTGTTGATTATCGGATATTAACATGACGATATTATTATAACATTATTTCACAACAAAATTTATAAAATGATGAAAAGAACATTTTTTACTCTTGTACTTATTGTGGTGTACGCTCTGTCGTTCAGCACTTTCGGGCAAAACAGGGATAAAGCGGTTTTCGTAGTATCCAAACCCGGATTTTACCAGAACTCCATCCTGAGAGATGACAGGATGGTTAAGGAAAAGACTGAACCTGCCAGGGTGCATAAGTATCTTGCTGTTGACCTTTCTTCAGCTGACCTGCCCAACAAGGTGGATCTGTACAAGCACCAGGAATGGCATAATCCTCCTATCTCACAGGGTAATACAGGTACCTGCTGGTGCTTCAGCACAACATCATTCCTTGAATCGGAAATTTACCGTATCAATAAGGAAAAGGTAAAACTATCTGAAATGTATACAGTCTATTGGGAATATGTTGAAAAAGCAAAGAGATTTGTGGAAGAGAGAGGTAATTCCAACTTCGACGAGGGATCAGAAGCCAATGCTGTAACAAGGATAATGAAAAAATACGGTGCTGTTCCTGAAGAAGCCTACACAGGATTGATCAACGGAAGGAAATTTCATAATCATGCCGATATGGTTAAAGAGATGAAAACCTACCTGGCATCAGTTAAAGAATCCGACTCATGGGATGAAAATACAGTTATTGAAACTATCAAATCCATAATGAATCATTATATGGGAGTACCACCAAAAGAGATTACTGTAAATGGCAATATGTACACTCCGCTGCAATACCTGCATACCGTACTTAAAATAAATCCCGACGATTATGTCGATATACTTTCATATATGCAGCAGCCCTTCTTTAAACATGTGGAATACCAGGTAGCCGATAACTGGTGGCATGATTCAACATATTGCAATGTTCCGCTTGATGATTACATGAATGCACTGAAAAGTGCTGTAAGAAACGGATATACAGTCTGTATTGGTGGTGATGTGTCTGAGCCCGGATTCGACAGAGAAACACAATGTGCTGTTGTCCCCGATTTTGACATTCCGTCAGCATACATAAACGACGATGCGCGCCAGTTCAGGTTCTCAAACCATACAACAACCGACGATCATGGTATGCACCTTGTCGGTTACCTTGTAAAAGACGGCAAGGACTGGTACCTTGTTAAGGATTCCGGATCAGGATCAAGAAACAATGACCCTGATGCAAAAGAATTCGGTTACTATTTTTTCTCTCAGGATTATGTAAAACTGAAGATCATGGATTTCATGGTGCATAAGGATGCTGTAAAGGATCTTCTTCAGAAGGTTAAATAGGACTGTCACTCCAAGGACGTCTTAAAATAATTTTTACCCACAAAATCGCACAAAGGATACACAAAGCCCGCCCGAACGACCTGCCAGAAGGCATTCGTTCAGGCGGGCATTTAGTCGGGCGGGCCCGGAAAGGCAATGCATTGTAAATCACTGTCTTGTATCCTTAGTGAAACCCTGTGGTTTCCCTAAAGGACAACAAGGAGCTTAGCCCAAGAGCTGTTCTTTTGCTGAATTAAGTTCTGCAAGTTGCTCCGGTGTTGGTTCGGGGTATGACATCTTAAGGCTTTTAAGAGTATCGAGAATGATCTGGGAAACAATAAGACGGGCATTCTTTTTATCGTCGGCAGGGACAACATACCATGGTGAGTGTTTTGTACTTGTATAATTAAGGCATTCCCCGAAAGCTGACATATACTCATCCCAGTATTGACGCTCCTTAATGTCTGCCTCGCTGAATTTCCAGTTCTTTTCGGGATCTTCTATCCTTTCCAGGAAACGTTTCTTCTGTTCATCTTTCGAAAGATTAAGAAAGATTTTGATTATCCGCGTTCCGTTATTATGAAGATGTTCTTCAAAATCGGTTATGGAGCGATACCTGTTTTTCCACAGTGATCCGGATTTTTTCAGTTCTTCAGGGAGCTTCTGATTTTCAAGTATCTGCGGATGCACGCGTACTACAAGTACTTCTTCATAATACGACCTGTTAAATATTCCTATCCTTCCCCGTTCAGGCAGATGCTTCGTGGTTCTCCATAAAAAGTCGTGATCAAGCTCCTCGGTGCTGGGCTGCTTAAAACTGAATACCTGACATCCCTGGGGATTAACACCCGACATAACATGCCTTATAATTCCATCCTTTCCGGCCGCATCCATACCCTGAAGTATTATTAGAAGAGAATACCTGTCGGCAGCATAAAGAAGTCCCTGCAGCGCAGACATGTCTTTGATATGACTTCCCAGAATCCCCTTATACTCTTTCTTTGATTTAAAAAAAGGGGCAACTGATGATGGTTTTTTTGATATTTCCACCTTCTCGTCGGGCTGTACTCTGAAGTCTTTTGATTTTATTTTCATGCCTCTGGCTTTAAATTTACCCAAATCAATATCTGTTATAAAAATAAACCTAATCTTTCAACATTAAAAAAAGAATTTTGTTCCATCCCGAATAATTACTTTCGATTAACAGGCAATAACCTTCTGGCGAAGTTATGTATTGTCCGGACCGGAAAAGTCAGCCTTGTTCTCCCGGTTAAGTTATATAACATGCTATGATGAACCTTGTAATAAATCTGCCTACATCTCCCGTGATAATATTTGTAAGAGATAATATCGGTTTTTAATATTAAAATAAGTAATTTTCAGACTCTTCTGCACAAGTTTTACACTAATCGGGCACCTGTTATGGAATTCAGGAATAATTACCGGGAAGATTTGAAAAATTATTCACTTGAGGATTTACTCGACATTAACTTTTTTCAGAAATTACAGGACAGCCTCGATGAACTATATTCCCTGCCCTGCGCAATAGTTGACAAAGAAGGAAAAATACTGACAGCGACATCCTGGAATGACATATGCTCACAGTTTCACAGGAATAATCCACTATGTGCAAAAGACTGCCTTGAATCTGAAAAGTATATGCAGGATAAGTTACGGATGGCTGATCTTGCAGTTATACACACCTGTAAGTATGGTTTTACACGATCTGCCATGCCCATAATAATTAAAGGGCATTATATGGCTAAGTTAGTGACAGGTCAGTTCTTCATGAAGAAGCCC
>DATFLA010000300.1:0-2054 GCA_035268305.1 Bacteroidales bacterium
TCACAGATGCAAAAGGAGAAAGGGCAGGTCGCTTCGAACGGGCAGATAAAGGGACCATCTTTCTTGATGAGATAGGAGATCTTTCACATTCCTCACAGGTTAAACTTCTGAGGGTTTTACAGGATCAGACATTTGAAAAACTGGGTGATTCAAAAAGCATGACTGTTGATGTCCGCATTCTGTCAGCAACAAACAAGGATCTTGCTTCACTTGTTGCAGCAGGCAGCTTCAGAGAAGACCTTCTTTACAGGATCAATCTTATTCATATTGAAGTACCTCCTCTGAGAAAAAGAAAAAATGATGTCCCGGTGCTTGCTGATTATTTTGCCGGAAAAGCTGCCAGAATCTACTCAATGGACAACAGGGAAATATCACAGGATGGGAAAGATTGGCTTACAAACCGGGAATGGCCGGGTAACATAAGGGAACTTAAAAACCTCGTTGAACGAACCGTTCTGCTAACCACAGGCGAGACTATTAAAGCAGCTGACCTTATAATGGCTGCTGGTAAAAATGTAAACACTGAAAAACAAAATTCTTCGAAAGGAACACTTGACGATATGGAACGCTCTATGATAGTCAGACTAATAGAAGAATGTGGCGGTAATCTCTCAAAGGCTTCGGAGAAGCTGGGTATAAGCAGGACTACCCTGTACAGGAAAATGGATAAATACAATATACAGGCGGACAGTGATGAGTAAAAAGATGACTATAGCCTGGCTGACTGTTGTCTTTGCATTGTTTCTCCTGCTCGCTGTTCATGCTTTTCATGGCAATAATCCTTTTCTTTTAATTGTATCGGAAATTATTATACCGATTCTTTATCTCATTACTGTTTCGATTTTTCTGAACTCACTGAAACCTATCAGTAATATGGCCAGTAACATGTCCCTGCTCAAAGAGGGCGACTTCAGCCTTAAAATGGTAGAAACAAGGAATAAAGAGGTTAATGATATAATAAAAGTCTATAATTCAATGATAAGCCGCCTCAGGGAAGAAAGGCTGTCAGTCAGGGAAAAGAACCAACTACTTGACCTTTTGATAGATTCTTCGCCCATGGGTATAATAATTACAGATCTCGATAACAGGATAACAGATGTAAATAAGAGTGGCATGCGATTTATGGGACTAAGTAGCCCCGGTTATAAGAACATGACAATGGATACTCTTAACGGACATCTGGCGGAAGGACTCCGATATATGGATTTTGAAGAGAAACGGGAGATAGTTGCTGACGATGGTCTTAAATACCTTTGCAGGAAACTTTATTTCATGGACCATGGTTTCAGACATCCCTTTTATCTTATTGAGGAATTCACCGATGAGATAAGGAGAGCCGAGAAAGATGCATACGGAAAGCTTATCAGGATGATGGCTCATGAGGTAAACAATACTATTGGTGCTGTTAACTCGATAATGACCACTATGCAGTCAAATCCTGAAACCGGAGATGAAAATGAGAGAGAGGAGACTGAAAGGATGCTGGAGGTGGCAATACAACGTAACTATCAACTTAACAGGTTTATGCAGAATTTTTCTAATGTTGTAAAACTCCCTGCGCCCGAAAAAGAATCCATGGATCTTATAAAATCATTGCTTATTGTTGCAGACTCATTTTCTTCTATTCTCAAAAATAAAAAGATAAAACTGAATACACGTTTTCCCAATAATTCACCTGTGATTATTGCCGACAGGAGCCAGATGGAACAGGTTTTTTCAAATATTTTAAAGAATGCAGTGGAAGCTTCAAATCCCGGTGGTACCATACAGATTGAAGTAAATACTGATCCAGTCCGGATTACTATAAGTGATGACGGTGAGGGAATTACGCCAGAAGTAAGTAATAAGATTTTTACACCTTTCTTTTCGAATAAACCCGGCGGCCAGGGTATCGGATTAACTGTAATAAGGGAAATACTTATAAATCACAACTTTAGCTTCATTCTCAAAAACAGACCCACGGGCGGGGCCGAATTCATAATCAACTGCCACCAGGTAGCAGAATAGCACTCTTAGTTCCCCTTAAACTGACTTTGAGTTTTGTTTTCCTCGTA
>DATFLA010000301.1:0-5598 GCA_035268305.1 Bacteroidales bacterium
GAAAGAATAAACCCCGGCGACAAAAACCATACCCTCACAAAGATCGTCAAAGTGACGAGCGGCTGCGATGCCGAATCAGCTGAAAATATTGCACTCACATACGAACTGATAATTGAAGCCGGGGTGTTCAGAGCCAGCTCAATAAAGGTTGCCGAATCTGCAAAAATCATTGAGAACACACAGCGCGATATCAACATAGCCTTCATGAATGAGTTATCTATCATCTTTAACAGGCTTGGCGTAAATACTTATGAGGTTCTTGAAGCTGCCGGTACCAAATGGAATTTCCTCAGGTTCTATCCCGGACTTGTGGGAGGCCACTGCATCGGCGTCGACCCCTATTACCTCTCCTATAAAGCCAAGTCGCTCGGTTACCATCCGCAGATGATCGATTCGGGCAGGTTTGTTAATGACAGTATGGGCCGCTATATAGGTAAGCAGACTGTCAAAAAAATGATAGCAGCCGGGAAAGATCTCAAGGACGTTCGTGTTCTCGTAATGGGTATCACCTTCAAGGAAGATGTAACTGACATAAGAAACTCGAAGGTAGCAGATGTCATTAATGAACTCCATGACTTCAATATCACGGTAGATGTAATCGACCCGGGTGCCGGCAGGCATGAGGTTAAGGAGGAATATGACATTGAAATGTCGGATAAGCCAGGCGGGAAGTATGATGCCATCATCCTTGCCGTAAGCCATAAGGAATATCTTAGCCTTGATGAATCATATTTCGGTGCACTGCTCGGGAAAAAAGGAATTATCGTTGACGTAAAGGGGATATTACGGGGGAAAATTAAAAACCACACTTACTGGAGCCTGTAAATGAAAAAAAAGATCCTGGTAACCGGGGGAACGGGATATATTGGTTCACACACAACTGTTGAACTGATTGAAGAAGGTTTTGATGTCGTAATCATTGACAACCTGCATAACTCCGATGCGGAAGTTGTCGACAGCATTGGAAAAATTACAGGTGTCAGGCCTGAGCTTGAGGTATTTGATCTCTGCGACCGCAGCAGGCTTGACAACTTCTTTATGAAACATCCCGATATCTCATCGATCATTCACTTTGCAGCCTTTAAAGCAGTTGGAGAATCGGTGAAAAATCCTCTCGGATATTACAGGAACAATTTAGTCTCCCTTATGAACCTGCTTGATGCCATGAAGACATATGGTATCACTGATTTTGTCTTCTCATCATCGTGTACTGTTTACGGACAGCCTGAGAAACTGCCTGTAACAGAAAACTCACCCCTGCAACCTGCTGCTTCACCCTATGGCAATACAAAACAAGTAGGAGAAGCAATTATAAGGGACACTACTATATCAGACAACAGTATAAGGGCAATATCGTTGCGTTATTTCAATCCTATTGGTGCACATCCTTCAGGTATGATAGGTGAACTGCCCAGGGGAGTTCCTGAAAACCTTGTGCCATATATTACACAGACAGCTATCGGACTGCGTGATGAACTTAAGGTGTTTGGCGATGATTATAATACCCCCGACGGTTCATGTATCAGGGATTACCTGCATGTAGTTGATCTTGCCAGGGCACATGTGGTGTCTGTTAAACGTTTGCAGGACAATAAGAACAGGGATAATTACGAGGTGTTTAACCTTGGTACCGGCAAAGGAGTATCCGTTCTTGAAGCAATAGAGTCATTCGAAAGGATTTCAGGAATAAACCTGAAATACAGTATTACCGGAAGAAGGCCCGGAGATATTGAAAAAATATGGGCCGATCCTTCATATGCTAACAGTGAACTGGGCTGGAAAACTCTTAGCTCTCTCGATGAAGCTATGAAAACAGCCTGGGAATGGGAAAAACAAATACGGAAATCACAATGAAGACAGAGAAGACAATTCTTATAACCGGAGGTGCAGGCTTCATCGGTTCACATGTGGTAAGAAGGTTCGTGAACAACTACAGTAACTACCTTATTGTGAATGCCGATAAGCTAACATATGCAGGTAACCTGGAAAACCTGAAGGATATCGAAGCCAGTCCGAATTACAGATTCGAAAAAGCAGATATTGTTAACAAGAAGGATGTTGAAGCCCTTTTTGAAAAATATAACTTTGACGGTATAATACACCTTGCCGCTGAATCGCATGTCGACCGCTCCATAACAGGTCCCGATGAATTTGTAATGACGAATATTGTTGGTACGGTAAACCTGTTGAATGCTGCCCGGACTAACTGGAAAGACAAGTTCACCAACAAACTTTTTTATCATGTGTCTACCGATGAAGTATACGGTTCACTGGGCAGTGATGGCTTTTTTACCGAAGAGACTGCCTATGATCCCAAAAGTCCGTACTCAGCATCAAAAGCCAGCTCCGACCATATGGTAAGAGCATATAACCATACCTATGGCCTGCCGGCTATAATCTCCAACTGTTCGAATAATTACGGGCCCAACCAGTTCCCTGAAAAACTTATTCCGCTTGTAATAAACAATATAAGAAACAGCAAGCCAATACCTGTATACGGGAAAGGTGAAAATATCCGCGACTGGCTTTACGTGGAGGACCATGCTGCCGCTATTGATAATATTTACCATAAAGGTAAACAGGGAGAGACATATAATATCGGAGGTAATAATGAATGGAAAAACATTGACCTTGTGAAGCTTCTCTGTTCCATTATGGATAAAAAACTTGATCGTGAACCCGGCACATCTGAAAAACTGATTACATATGTAACAGACAGACCCGGGCATGATCTGCGGTATGCAATTGATTCATCCAAGCTACAGGATGAACTGGGCTGGTCGCCTATTCCTGAATTTGCAAGCGGACTGGAAAAAACGGTGGAATGGTATCTCACAAATACCGAATGGCTCGATAGTGTTATCTCGGGCGACTACAGCAAATATTATGATATGATGTATTCCGGCAGGTAACCAGGGATTTATCTCACCTCCTTCATTCTCGCGATAAGTTCATTGCCAAGGTTTGTCTTTGCTTCTATATGATCTCTTATGGCTGTGACTACAGGGTTAGACTCAAACTCTCCCCTTACCTGGCCGAAATCCTGCCTCTTAATATCATCACCTCCGTCAATACCGAAACCTGTCATCGATGAAAGGGTAAACTCTTTCCTGGCATCAGAATAAAGCATATTATCCAGATCTACGACACTCTTTTTCCAGTTTTCGACAATTGTAACCACATCTTCTGCTGTAAGGCTGCTTATCTCTTTTCCCGATTCCTCCTCTATCCTTTCACAGGCCCATGTCCATTCCCATTCATAATACATATTCTGCATCCCGGCAAATGACTCCCTTAGCTCATCTATTGTTTTAATGCCACCGGCTTCTACTTTATCGAGCAGCTTATCAGTTTCTGATTTTGGCGTTATAAGACCGGCCAGGTCTATCCATTCCCCTTTCCCTGTAATATGATCGGGCTTAAGCCTTTTCCTCAGCTCTTCATTATTCCTGAACCTGGTCCCTTCGAGTCTTTTTATTATTGAGTTGCCAAGGAACTTGTTGATTCCCATCTGGTAAAGCTCGATACCCCTGTCGAGTGAATGACCGGCTATCTTCATGCTGCTGTAGTAATAATATGAAGATCCGCCCGGGGAGGCATCCTTTATTTTCTTTAAAAGCTCGCGACCCTCAAGCATTTTACGTATAGTATAGGGACTCAGGAGATTGAAGTTAACCTGGTCTATCCGGAACGGATCCCTGCGTTTGTCACGTACAGGCCATTTCTGGGCATCCCTTATTGTTCCCACACTGCGCAGGTTAACCCCTGGTACAAGGATACTCTCATCGTTGCTTTCGATAAGGTATGAAAAAGGCAGCGAGGTAGTGTCCATATTCTTATAATGACGGCCCATAACAAGTGTATACGGGCCTATCCGCGCCGGCCAGAGGAGATACGAATCACTCGTTGTCTTTGAGCCCCGTTCCATAATACCCTGGTGAATGGGCCCCAGCTTATACATATGGTTGCTCTGGTTCGACCCGCTGCCGGCATTCATAAAAGAAAAAATACCCGCAATAAGAAGTGTCGATTTATGATGAGTGACAGTATAAGGTCCGGCAAATATTGAACATGCTTCGCCATGATAACCTCCGCAATTGGCAAAGAAAAGCGAGTTTTCAGCTGAATAATGTTTCGATAGTACACATCCCTGCCCGATAAAACATTTATCGATAAGAGTAGATTCACTCACAACCGATCCTGAACACATAATAAAATGCTCCATTATTACTCCCGGACCTATAAAAACGGGATCTTCCCTGCAGCTGTTTACAGAACCCTCATTAAGGGTTGTGGATCCCTCCGTATTACTGTACGGACTGAATCTCACATTTCTTATTGTATTACAATTTATAAGGCGGCTGTGGTGCCCAATGGTTCCCCGGTCGGATGTTACAGAAGCAGCATAATCATCCACCATAGCTTCTATTATGTTTACGGCTTTACTCCTGTGCCTGTAAAGAGCTATTATATAGGCTTCATGTGCCGACAGCCTGTCCCACATCTTAACCGCTCTGCCTCCTGTCTCATTAAGCACTGCTACAGACTGTCCGTTCCCAAATGATGTCTTCCCCTCGGTACTTATCCTGCCACAATTCCTTATCACCACATTGTGACCAATATTATAATTTGCAATGTAATCTCCTGTATTACTTATCATTGCATTAGCACCAACACTGCAGTTATGCAGTTTCGTATTGAAAATGCCACAGGGGAAACTTACTCCTGCCTCATCGACATAATCTTCTTCAAAACTATCGAGGAAAATATCGCCGGAGAATATTACATTTATGCAACGACCTGTCTTAAAATCATGGCTGACTAACACCCTGCTCCAGTCATCACACCTGCAGTTATCATGCAGAAGACTGTCCGTCTCGCTGGAGGTTAGACTCCTGTATTTGCTGGCTTCAGACATTATTTACTATTCTACTGTGACCGATTTTGCCAGGTTCCTGGGCTGATCAACATTACAACCTCTCAGAACTGCAATATGGTAAGAAAGAAGCTGAAGCGGAATGACAGCAAGCAAACCGGAGAATACCGGTATTGTTTCGGGGACTTCAAGCACGTAATCAGCCATCTTGCTTATGATCTCATCACCTTCAGTAACAATTGCTATTACCTTTCCTTTCCTTGCCTTTATCTCCTGTATGTTACTGATTATCTTTTCATATGTATCGTCCTTTGTGGCTACAACAACAACCGGCATATTCTCGTCAATGAGGGCAATAGGCCCATGCTTCATTTCAGCAGCCGGGTATCCTTCAGCATGGATATATGAAATCTCTTTAAGCTTGAGAGCTCCTTCAAGGGCAACAGGGAAGAGATATCCCCTTCCCAGGTATAGTGCATTTTGTGTGTTTTCAAATTCCTTTGACAGTTGCAGTGCCTGGTCGTTTACTCCCAGTGCTTTTTCTATTTTCCCGGGGATGGATGATAATTCCTTTATAAGGTTCCTGTACATCTCATCGCTCACAATACCTTTCCTGTGTCCTATCACAAAAGCCATCATGGCAAGTACCGTAACCTGTGTTGTAAAGGCTTTTGTCGATGCCACTCCAATTTCCGGCCCGGCATGGGTATAAACACCGGCAT
>DATFLA010000302.1:0-4272 GCA_035268305.1 Bacteroidales bacterium
CCATCAGAGGATTCACAAGGTCTGCCAGGTCCCTGTTTGCCTGTTTGGTCTTTTGTTTCAGGAAAAATCCTGCTACTGCTATAATAAAAACTGCCACAAGTGCCACAATGGTTCTGCCTGACATATCTGACCTGTTGTTCCCCTTTTTTCTGATAATACGATCTTCCTGGTTCATTGCTAATTACTTATATTTTAATAAATTAATTTCAATCTGTTTAAAAACTCTTTCAGGCGTCAGCCAGTGCATACAGGCAAAATCTCCTCTCTTGCATTCTCCCTTCCCGTAAATAGTGCACGGTCTGCACTCCAGATCCTCAACAGGTATCCTCACAGACAATGAGTCTTCCTGCATCCAAGCGCCAAAACCTGCTAGCGGATCTGTACCACCCCATATCGAGATGACCCTTGTTCCCGACAAAGCTGCCATATGCATATTCGATGAATCCATTGCTATCATAAACCTGAGCCTGCTCATCATTGCCAGTTCCTCTTCCAGGTTCAAGGTACCGGCAATATTTACCGCCCCCTCCACTCTTGAACAAAAATCTTCCAGCCTTTCTTTATCCTCCGGGCCACCAAACAGCCAGAAACGACACTCATGCTTTTCTGAAATAAGCTCAAGAAGCCTTATCATATTATCTTCAGGCCACATCTTAAGCTTATGCTTTGCATACGGTGCCACACCGACATGCATCAATCCTTCTTCATTCATAAGCTCCGATACTATTTTAAGAGCTTCGGATGAAGGCATAATACATTTATCTTTCACCGCGTTAACAGGGAAACCTGCTTTCTCAAAAACATCACAATACCTATCTACACTGTGCTTTAGCTGTTTTTTATCCCTGCCTGTAATAAGTGCTTTCTTTTCTGCCCTGCCCTTGTCGATCACAAAAACAGGGGTCCCGTTTATCCTGAAAAAGAAACACAGGATTTTGGAACGCAGGACATCATGCAGGTCAATCACATAATCTGCCTTGATGCTTTTCTTTATTTCCCGGTAAAGCCTTATAATACCGGCTATACCCTTATGTCTTTTCTTAAAATCAGGAAAGACAAAACCAATATCCTGTATTGAACTGAATAAAGGTTTAAATGCTTTTCGTGTGACCACAGTAATTTTAAGTGACGGGTATTGGTTATGCATTGCTTTCAATACCGGTGTGGTAAGAGCAACATCACCCATGGCCGATGTCCTGATCACTAACAGATGCATCTCAGTATTTTTCGTACGATTTTTCCTCCATAAGACCCGACGAGGTTCTCAGATTTATCTCTCGTTTTATCTCCGACCTCCGGTCGTTTTTAAAATAAACCGATCTTGCCGTTGCAACAAATTCATCACCGAAATCCTTACCTCTTTCCAGGTCACGGATACGGTCCTCTATATCCCAAAGTTCGCAGTTGACATCATACAGAGCTTTGTACAAAGGATCATCAACACTTATTATTGAAGCGGAAGCCCTGCTAAGAATATCGTATTCTTTCCGCAAATTGACATGCTTAGACTCGTCTTTTATACGTTCCAGTTTAATCTGTATAATAGTAAGCTTGTCAATAATTTCACCGTTTGATACCTCTATCTTCATTTACTCTTTTTTAGATTATCCAAAAATAATATTATTTCTCAAACACCTGAATGATTTTATTCCCCGGCGTGTAATATCCAGACAGGACCGCAAGACCGCATAACCGCATAACCACATAACCATATAACAAGTCAATAAGGGTCCACATCGACTGAAATTCTTAAAGATGATGCCCCCTTCATGCTGATTATTCCTGTTATTGCTTCCTCCAGGAGTTGCTTGGCTTTTGATGGTGGTTTTTCCCTTTCTATCTTGATGAGTATATTCTTAATATACCAGGCCTGCACCCTGGAAATAACCGGTTCTTCAGGGCCCAGGACACGTTTCCCGAAGATGATCTTAAGCTCCTTACCCAGAAGTTCAGCAAAATGATTTAATGTTGTCCTGTCCCTGTGTTTAATAATGACTCGTATCATTCTGCAAAAGGGAGGATAGTTGAAAGCCTCCCGCTCCTCACTCTGCAGTCTGAACATTGTATTATAGTCGTGACGCAGCATAAGTCGTATAATCCTGTGCGAAGGATCGGCTGTCTGTATAATAACCTTGCCCTGTTTGCTTCGTCTGCCGGCTCTTCCGCTTACCTGTTCCATAAGCTGGAAACTTCTTTCGTGAGCCCTGAAGTCAGGAAAATTAAGCATATTGTCAGCATTAAGGATACCCACCACAGTAAGATTCTCAAAATCAAGTCCTTTTGAGATCATTTGTGTGCCGATAAGAATATCAATACGTCTCTCCTCAAATTCTTGTATAATTCTGGCAAATGAGTTCCTGCTGCGCGTGGTATCCTGGTCCATTCTTGCCACTCTTGCCCCGGGAAACACTATTTTTATCTCATCCTCAATTTTCTCTGTACCGAAACCACGGGTAGTCATACCTGTTGAGCTGCAATTTACGCACTTATGTGGCAGATCTGTTGTATACCCGCAATAATGACAAACGAGTTTATTGATTGATTTATGATACGTAAGGTTAACGGCGCAATGCACACAAACAGGAATCCACCCGCATTCAGAACACTGAATATAGGGAGAGAACCCCCGCCTGTTCCTGAATAGTATAACCTGTTCCTCCTTTCCCAGCGCCTCATCAATAGCATTTAACAATTCAGGTGTAAAATGCGATACCATCATTTTTTTCCGGTATGCATCCTTTGTATTTGCTATAATAATCTCCGGCAATTTAATGGCCCCGTATCTTTCCGTTAAGCCGGCAAAACCAAACTTACCTTTAAGAGAATTGTTATAGCTTTCCACTGAAGGTGATGCCGAGCCCAGGATTGTTTTAGCCTTATGGATTGAAGCAAGCATGATAGCCGTATCGCGGGCATGATACCTGGGAGCGGGGTCGTGCTGTTTATAGGAACCGTCATGTTCCTCATCGACAATTATCAAACCAAGATTACTGAAGGGGAGAAAAACCGAGGACCTTACACCTAGTACCAGTCTGAATCCTGTTTCAGGATCATCATCCGCTACTTTTTTCCATATCTCAACTTTTTCGCGTTCGTTAAGTCTTGAGTGATAAATACCTGTTGAATCATCAAAATGTCTTTTAAGCCGTTGTATAATCTGTGTTGTTAAAGCAATCTCAGGAAGCATATAAAGCACCTGTTTCCCTGCTTTTAGCTGTTCTTCAATAAGATGAATATATATTTCAGTTTTCCCGCTTGATGTTACACCATGAAGAAGTACGATCTCTTTCTCATTAAATTGCCTTTTGATTGAATCGTAGGCATCCTTTTGAGCCTGGCTCAACATTTTTACAGGTTCAGCCTGAAAATTGCCGTCAGATACACGGGAAACCTTTTGTGTAAAAGAGTCTAATACACCCTTTGCGATCAGTGTATCGAGCACACCGGTTGAAACACCAGATTTTTCGATTAACTCAGCTTTACCTATCCAGGGCTTCTCAGAAGCAGTCCCAAAATCCGTCAGGCTAAGGAATGTAATCAGCAGGGCCTGCTGTTTTCCTGCTCTTTTCAGGCTGTCAAGAATTCCGTTAAGCTCATCATCACTATACCGGCGCGAGAGTCGTATAAAAGCAT
Source organism: Bacteroidales bacterium (assembly GCA_035268305.1). Lineage (GTDB taxonomy): Bacteria > Bacteroidota > Bacteroidia > Bacteroidales > VadinHA17 > LD21. Next base: position 3,634 of record DATFLA010000302.1, read on the forward strand.
TAAGTCTGGGCCGGTATTCTGCAAGACTTTCAGCCGAAGGTAAGGCAGCTTTCATAACTTCCCCTTCACCACACAGGTAATAATCAGATATCCATGTCCAAAGCTTCAGCTGGTAAGTGTTTATAAGTGGAATTTCATCAAGAACCCTGATTACCGCTTTTATCTCCTTGAATCCAGGTTCATTGTTATGAGTCTCCAGCACTATCCCCGCATATGTCTGTCGTCTGCCAAAAGGTACGAGAACTCTCACCCCCTCAACAACCTTTCCTGAAAACTCTTCAGGTATAAGGTATGTATACCTTCCCCTTAAAGCAAGAGGCAAAATAATATCAGCAAAACGATAAGCTTTCATTAGCATTTTATCACTACAAAGTAAGAATAATTTTGCGGATCATTCGTGGGAGAATGATTTTTACCAACGTCACTCCAATACCTTAACCTAGCAGCAGATGTAAAGTGCTTCTGATAATAATATCGTTATTCGGAGGTATTACAAACAGGTCACGACCTGATGAAGCTTGAGAGGACTGTAAGTAAATGATCTTTCCTTATAGGTTTTATAAGGCAGGCATCACAACCCGCTTCCAGGATAATATCCTTATCATCCTCAAATATAAAAGCTGTTTGTGCAATGATTGG
>DATFLA010000303.1:0-3650 GCA_035268305.1 Bacteroidales bacterium
CTTTTTAACGAGTGTGGCGCCTTCCACCCCGTTCTCACCGAACAGATCAACAGCCTGGTGTTCCCATAGGATTTCAATGTTCCTGGTATTAAACACCCGGTTCTGCATCGCTTTCGAGGCCCTCAGCTCATCCCTCCTTACAATAAGGTAGACCTTATTGCAGAGTCCTGCCAGGTAAGTGGCCTCCTCGGCAGCAGTATCGCCACCTCCTACTACAGCAACATCTTTTCCTTTATAGAAGAACCCGTCGCATGTTGCACAGGCCGAGACTCCCATACCGGCATATTTCGTTTCAGCCTCAAGTCCGAGATATTTGGCTGTGGCCCCGGTTGAAATTATTACTGTGTCAGCTTCGATGATTATATTATCGTCAATAGTTACCTTATGTTTTTTGCCTGAGAAATCGACATGCGTTGCGATCCCAAACCTTATGTCGGCTCCGAATCTTTCTGCCTGTCTCTTAAATTCTTCCATCATAACCGGACCCGTCACCCCGTCGGGATAACCGGGATAATTCTCCACCTCAGTGGTAGTTGTAAGTTGTCCTCCCATCTGAAGTCCTGTATACAAAACAGGATTAAGGTTTGCCCTTGCAGCATAAATAGCTGCAGTATAACCTGCAGGACCTGATCCTAGAATGAGACATTTTACCTTTTCCACATTCTCAATATTTTTACTGCCGGCATCCTCGCCTTCAAGATTCATCGGTTTAAACATATCCATATCTGAATTCCTTTTTTTTGACTGCAAATATACACAACTTTTAGCATTGAAATGTGACAAATGTTACAGATCGGCACCACCGGGAATGATAAGAATCATGTGTTAAACCTGGGTAACAAAATATTACTGAAACTGTAACTTCATCGCGGCCGGTCAGGAGTCTTTTTCCGGCTTCATGATGAACTTTAGGAAAATAATTATAAACAAAGCTAAATAGCTGAATAATGGATATTTAAAATAACTAACTTTAATTTTTAAATATCCGGATTATAATAACGGGATTACATATATATTCAGATTAATTAAAACTCATTTTTATGGGACATTTAAACTGGAAAGGAGAATGGGTACCTGACGTATCACCTTTTGAAAAAGCAGGGGAATATTCCCTTAAGCAGGACCTTATCAGGGAATTAATGGAGGTTGCGAGGAGATACCAGGGAATAGTCAAAGACTCAACAATAGCAGAGGCAGCAAATGAGGTGATTAAGAAATATGGATACCTTGGAAAAAAGTGAAATATCTTCAACCATAATAAGCCCTTCGCCGCTGGCGATAAAGTATTGAAGTAGAAGATCGTGTCAAATGATTCATTTATTACACTTAGGGAATTAATATCCTGTATTAAATATCAAAGTTTGCAGAATCCAAATTGTTAATTATTTTTGCAGGGAAACGTTATCGGGGTGTGGCGCAGTTGGCTAGCGCACTTGCATGGGGTGCAAGGGGTCGTCTGTTCGAGTCAGATCACCCCGACATATTAAAGACCTATCTATCATAAATTGTGGCAGATAGGTCTTTTCTTTCCCCACATTCTACCCGATAATGATGAAACTCATATCATTTAGGTAGATTTTAAAGATATTTAAATGAGAGTTATTAGTGACCCTGGTGGATTATATTTATTCTATCGGTGTGCATGAATCATTCTAAAAAATGATTTTAAAATTAAGCAGGTAATGTCTTTGGTCAAGGCTGTATTGATATATTGTTACATGTCAGCCCAAATCTCTGATTATCCTGGCATTCTGCTCTGTTAGCTTATCATTAATCCGCACTCCCAAATGAATAGTAATTAGTGTACAATAGCCGGATGCCCGGATCACATACAGCCGGTCATCACAGCAATTTGGGATTTGTTCAGTCATCACAGGATTAGTTATGGTATCAGATGGTTAATTTTATACGGCCCCAATTAGTCAGAGTATCGGTTTTTCCACCTCAGACCGACAGCTCCGGCAATTAACAGGTTGAAAATTCAAAATAAAAATGTGAAGACGAAAAATAGTTGAAAGATCTCCCAACAGCAGTTAATGCATTTTTTATATAATATTATACCGGTACATATTTGTTTCGCGTAGAACAAATCCGAGTTTCCTGTAAAGCTTATTAGCTTCGACACGGGCCGGTCTGGAAGTAAGTTCCACAGATTTTGCTCCGGCTTTCCCTGCATATTCAATGGCATGCAGGACCAGGTCTCTTCCAATACCCCGGCCTCTCAGGCTGTTATCTACAATAACATCTTCAATCCAGTACTTTCTCCCGGTAGGAATATCATAGTTTGACAGGGTCAGGACACCTGCAATATCCTTGTTATCAAGCTCAGCTACAAAAAAATGACTATTGTCTGAACTTAGTATTCCCCTGAAGAACTCCTCATCCGGTAAATCAACATCTCCGTCAAGTTGCGGCAGCAGATGTAAAACACTTTCGTAAACTCTGTAGCTGAATCTCTTAACCTCCCTTATTCTCATCAATGCCTGGCTGTTTTTAAATTGATCATAGTATTATGGCTTAAAATCTGAACTTCACTCCTATCCCACCGGCATAGTACTCTTTTCCTGTCTTAAATATACCGGCTTCTATCCTCAGGTGTCTTTCCTTCGTTCTGCCTATAGTGAGTACCGGGACACCGACTGCCAGACATCCAAGACCTCCAAACATGATGCTTCTTGCAGTGTCAATCTTATTCTTTGGAACAGATTCACTTCCTGCATCATCATAAGCCTTATGGTACATATAGCTTCCGGTGAATAATGTAAGTCCTCCGACAAGTGTAATAACTGTGCCGGCCTTCTGAAGTCTCATTGTTTTTTTAAGGGCATTGCTGTAAACCATAGAACTTTGTTGTTGTGCCCTGGACGATAGTGACAGGATTGCAAGCAATAATACCGCTATGATTGTCTTCATACCTTATTTCTCTTTTACAGGATTGTGGTCATCCCCACTTTTTGTTTCAGACGTATAATAATAACATTTTAAATGCATATATCACTGATCCTTTACGTAAAAAATGTGTTATTATATGTAAAAGTAAGTAATTTCCTTTTTATAATTAATAATTGATAAAAACACACACGCGATGTATTTATCTAACTGCATGAGACTTATAAAGATAACAACAAAAATGGACATTCAATTACCCTGGTACAATTTGTAATTTTTTCCCATTAGGGTTATTTTTGTATTTCAGTCAGTTCCGGAATATCTTAAAAGACTTGTCATGAAAACGACATTTTATCAAAACGCAAAAAAATGGAAATAATCTTCCGGCATGGTTTTTCATGCAACTTTTAAGTTTAAAATAATTAACACATGAAAACGAAGACGAAAAAAATAATAACTATTGGCGGGGTGGTGATTGCGATTACCGGACTAATCATTTTTAACCGTATTGCATCCGTAAAAAAGGTTGCATCTATGTACACACAGGCTGAAGAAGGATCATTCAAGGTAAAGGTCACAACAGCCGGGGAACTTATAGCTGATAAATCAGTCAATATTGACGGTCCGACATTACAAACCAGCACCCAACGGGGACATGGGCACCATAGCAGGATGCATTTCAGGGAAATTAAGATCACTGATATAGTACCTGAAGGAACAATGGTAAAAAAGGGGGATTATATCGCTCAGCTCGACAGGAC
>DATFLA010000304.1:0-3189 GCA_035268305.1 Bacteroidales bacterium
TCAATCACCGTGATTCTCGGCTATAAAGATGATGAACGAGTCGGACATTCTATATTTGAAAATATCCATCCGGATGATCTTCCGCGGCTGAAGAAATCCTTCAAGCAGTTATTAAAAAACCCAAACAAGGTTATTAATGAAATAACCCGATATCGTCATAAGAAAGGTCAATGGAGATGGATGGAGGGTTACGCCAAGAATCTTCTGGGAGACCCTTCCGTGCAATCAATAGTTCTCAATTATCGCGATATTACAGATTACAGGAACGCGGAAGAAAAGCTCTCTGAAAATAAAAGACGTTTGTCTATCTTGATAGATAATCTGCCCGGGGTCGTTTATCGATGTTTGAATGACCATGATTGGACCATGGAATATTTAAGCTCGGGTATAACTGATTTATCAGGATTTAAACCGGAAGACTTCGGTTCAAAATGGTCAGGTTACAATGACATCATTCATCCTGATGACCGCAATAAGGTCTGGGAATGTGTGCAGGCTGCAATCGAAAAACACGAACACTTTCAGCTCGAGTACCGCATCAAAACAAAGACAGGGGAGACTAAATGGGTATGGGAACAGGGAGCCGGCATAATTGATGAGGAAGGAAATGTATGTGCCCTGGAAGGTTTTATTACTGATATTACCGAACGTAAGCTATCCAGGGAAAATGAGCGCATGCTTGCCAGTGTCATAAGACAAACAGATGATGCCGTAGTTATCACTGATTCAGAGGGGACCATTGAATATGTAAACCCGGCATTTGAAAAAATGACCGGTTACAGCAGCCACGAAACTCTTGGAAAAAAACCTGATCTCATTAAATCGGGAAAGCATGACGATGCCTTTTATAAAAAACTGTGGAAAACCATACTCAAAGGAGAGCAGTTTAATGCAGTATTCAGCAATATCAGGAAAAATGGCGAATTGTTTTATGAACAAGAAACCATTACGCCGCTCATGGATGATGAAGGCGGGATCACTCATTTCGTATCAACTGGCAAAGACATTACCTCCCTCATACGAGCAGAAGAAGAACTGAGGGAGTCTGAACGTTTTTCACGCGCTACCCTGGATGGCCTTTCCGCACATATTGTCATTATTGATGAAACAGGAACGATACTCCATGTCAACAAGGCATGGCGGAAATTTGCTGAAGAAAATGCAACTGAAACGAATTGCGTGTGTGAGGGAGCAAACTACATAAGCGCGTGTAACATTGACAGTGAAGGAGCCGGTAAGAAATTTGCCTCAGGTATCAAATCAGTGCTGGAGGGGAAACGGGATGAATTTCAGCTTGAATATACATGTCACTCATCTTCTGAAAAACGCTGGTTCGAGGGCAGAGTAACATTATTTCCCGGCGATGGAGTAAAAAAGGCCATTATTGCTCATGAGAATATTACAGAACGTAAGCTGTCAGAAGAAGCGTTACGGTGTGAGATAGATTTTTCCAGTGCTGTTTTGAATAGTCTACCGGGAATTCTGTATTGTTTTAATGATGATTTGAAAGTTTTACGCTGGAATAAAAACTTTGAGAAAGTATCGGGCTATACCAGTGAAGAAGTTTCCCGGTTGAATCCCCTGGATCTTTTTGAAGGCAAGGATCGCGAACTGGTGGCTGACAGAATACATGAAGTATTTGAAAAAGGGGCATCAGACGTGGAAGTGGAATTGACAACCAAAAAAGGTGAACGTATTCCTTATTATTTTACTGGTGTGTCTACTGAAATCGAAGGAATGCCTTGTCAGCTTGGTGTTGGCTTAGATCTTACTGAACGAAAAATTGCCGAGGAAAAAATCAGAAAAAGTAACCTGTTGCTGGAAAACGCACAACGTATAGCTCATATGGGCAGTTGGGACATGGATGTAAAAAATAATTATTTGACCTGGTCTGAAGAAACTTACTGCATATTCGGCATCACACCCGATGACTTTGATAATAGTTTTGAAATGTTTTATTCGCTCATTCATCCGGATGACCGGGAAAAAATGGATCGTGCACAGGAAATCGCCATGACTGACCAGTCGCCACTTGAAGTTGAGTATCGAATTATCAGGCCGGACGGACAGGTTCGCACCCTGTATGAACGCGGTGAGATTATATATAACAGTGGAGAGATGATTCGTAAAACAGGTGTAGTTCTTGACATTACCGAACGTAAACGTAATGAAGATGCATTAATTGCCAGTGAGGCACAACTTTCCAATGCCTTGCAAATTGCAAGGGCAGGACATTGGGAATATGACGTAGATAGTGATGAATTTAAATTCAACGACCATTTCTATTCAATATTCCACACTACGGTTGATAAGGCCGGGGGTTATACAATGTCCTCGGCTGAATTTGCAGAAAAATACGTTCATCCGGAGGATATGGATGTTGTCAAGACAGAGATTCATCGAGCAATCGAGACGACTGATCCTGGTTACACCAGCGAATTAGAGCACCGGGTAATATTCCCTGACGGTAAAATTGGTTATGTTGCAGTCCGAATTTTTATCATCAAGAATGAAAAAGGACGTACTATCAAGACATATGGTATAAATCAGGACATTACAGAACGAAAGCGTTCAGAAGAAGCACTGAGTATAAGCAAAGCCAATCTTACCCGCGCACAGCGTATTGCCAAACTTGGCAGTTGGGAGCTTGACTTTGGAACCGGCGACTTATTCTGGTCTGATGAAGTTTATAATATTTTCGGAATTTCACCTGATGATTTTGCTGGCACATATCAGTATTTTTTCTCTATGGTACATCCTGAAGACAAAGGCCGTCTGCAGGAGGCACAGGATCAAGCCCTTGCCGGAGAGAATAAGCTGGATATCGAACTTCGTATTGAATGTCCGGATGGCACATTGCGATGGGTACATAAGCTAGGGGAACTCATACTGGATAAGCATGGTAAGCCGGTACAGTTAGCGGGAACCGTAATGGATATTACCGATCGTAAAACTGCAGAGGAAGAGTTACAGGCTAACGAAGCACAATTGCGTCAGTTACAACGGATGGAATCTATCGGGCAATTAACGGGAGGTGTTGCACATGATTTCAATAATCTGCTGACGGTTATCCTGGGTAATGCTGAAATACTCAACGAGAAACTGGCGTCCGAGCCACAGCTGCAGTCTATGGCCGGGATGATGGTCAGCGCCGCCCGACGAGGAGCTGAATTAACCCATCGGCTGCTG
>DATFLA010000305.1:0-3423 GCA_035268305.1 Bacteroidales bacterium
CTCATTGTCATCGACAATCAGTATATAATTATCAACAGGACTCAATTATTTTTCCTTCTCAAAAATATTGAGTTCTATTTTCTTCAGCAATCGATCAAAATTAATGGGCTTGACATCGAAATCGTCACATCCGGCTGCGTATGCACTTTTACGATCGGCGTCAAGAGCATGTGCTGTTAAAACAATAACAGGAATATTTTTAAGATTCTTACTGGATTTGATTTTCCTTGTCAGTTCCCAACCGTCCATTTCAGGCAGGCTCAGATCCATCAGTATCAGGTCAGGACGGCAGTCTTTGAGAATAACCAGTGCCTCATTACCGTTATTTGCGGTAATGGTATCGTAGCCTGATTTATACAAACGTCGTGAAAGCATGTCCCTGTTCATTTCGTTATCTTCGACCAGTAATATCTTCAGGCGCGGGATCGATGATTCCGTTGTAAACGAAGAACTGTTTTGTTGATTCATTTTCTTTCTAGCCTGTTTATTTTCAATAATAAATCCAATAACAGGTTTTACCCGCCAGATGTTTCTTTAATTATGTCTGTATTTAATCAATAGACGACATCCGTTCCGGGAAACCTGTCATATTTTTGTCATATAGATTTTGCCCCCCGATTTGAATCCCCATTACTAATTATTAGTTTGACCAGCACAAAATTGATAATTTTATTGCAAGGAAATTGGCCGTTTTGAGACATTCGTCACATTATTAAGCATATAGTATTATAATGAAGACGTTACATAACAAGTATAAGGATTTTACTGAACTTCAGAAATACACCAAATAAGGTACTTAAGATAATCATAAAAGTAATAGAAACTGATGATAATGGAAATTATGCCGGTGAATTGAATACCCCTGTGACCAGCTTTAGCCGGGGTTAATAAGCAGGTTAACGTCGGTTCCATCCCGGCATTAACAGCCTGGGCCAGAACCGGGATGTTATTGATAATGAAGTTTGTTAATAATCTTTGTTAATTTATTTTCCAGTAACAAAAGTCTTTTTTCCATATCTCCGTATCTTTCCAGCAGGGTGATAACCACACTATCAAGGCGCAAATGTTTCCTGTCCGTGTCCGTTCCAATAGATATTATCTCACCTTCCTCCAACAGCTTTATAAGTGTTCTCCTTATATCACGAAATTCAAGGCCGGTATGATCCACAATATCGGTATTTGAGCGAGGTTCCTGAAGAATGTCCATGATCTCGCTTTTCATGGGAGACATCGCATCTTCAATAAAATTGTCTACACAGTTTGCGCTATCACCGCTGAACTCAATAAATTTCAATCCAAACGCCACATCATTTTCCACTTTTTCAGGTAGCAGAACAAAATAATACATTTTGCAGAAGATTTTTATTTCCCTGTGCCATTTTTCGGTAATGAGCTGGAAAGTTACATCCATATCCGGTGCATTTTCCTCCTTTATGTATTCCCCGCCTGGATGGATAGCCTGTAACGTCTTGCGAGTACATCGCATCTGTAAACCATCTGGGGAAATATCGTAAACCACAGCTTTCAGCTTTTTGCCCTTGTAATAAATATCTGCCGGACTGTTAATAATAATCCGGGGATATTTCCTTCTGTCCTCATGGATCCTGTATGGCCTGAAATCTTTCATCGATTTTCTGTTGTCAGTCATCAATCGTCTCCCTGCAAAAATTGACAATATTATAGAATCCGGATTGATATGTTGTTCATAAAAACCGGCAATACCCCGTTTACAGTACATTTCTCGTTAAATCTCCAGATACAAACTATACAGGCTAACGGCCAACGAGCTATTTTCAATAAACAGAAGCTTTAAACCATCAATGTTATCGACTATATTTGTGGAGCGGGGCTGGTAAAACATCAATCAATGAAACAGCAATTTATGTTTTTTACTCATATTTGTCTGTACTATAACCAACAGGTCAACCAATCACTTGTATACCAATGACAACTGAAGAACCCTCAGATAATAAACTTCCGGAAGAACAAATCCTGGATTTGCATCCCTTGATGGATATGTTTGACCAGGATTTGTCAATCGTCAGTGAGATACTCCATGATTTTATATCACCAACGGATGCAACTATAGAAGAGATAGTCAATGCACATCATGATAAATCTCTGGACAAGCTGGAAATGGCCAGTCATAAATTAAAATCCTCGGCCAGGAGTATCGGTGCTTACTTGCTGGGCGATACCTGCGAACAGATAGAGCATGCAAGCAAACATAATGACTGGACTACAATTGATGAACTCGTTCCACAACTGGATTCCATGATGGCCAATATCAAATCTCAAATTAAGGAAATTTGAGATTCATCGCGCTACATCACACTTCCAGAAAAAGAAGAATTCAAACAGAACAGGAAAACACAGAGGGTAAAATCAATTTGCATCATGGCCTTTTCTTTCTCATGGGCCACATTCCAATCAAGTGTATTTTTGCAGGTATTCCAGCAACATTGTACGTAATGCTTCTTTCTCAAGTGGCTTGGCAATAGCCCCCAGTATATGTAACCTTGTTTTTATTGCTTTTTTCCTTGCTTCCTTTATGAGTCTCCTGCCCTCTCCACTCAGAATAATCAGCCCACCGGTGTTTTCCCATTTACCCACTGCAGCTATAAAATCAAATCCATCCATGTCCGGCATTTTGAGATCACATATTACAATATCGAATGGTTCTTTTGATTGAGCCAGTTCATCCAGGGCCATTTTACCATTCAAGGCTGTCGAAATATTTTCACAACCCAGGCTTGATAAAACCCTTGTATTAAAGTCGAGAGTAAACCGGTCATCATCAACCAGCAATATTTTCAGACCAGACAATACATTTTCTTCTGACATAACTGAATCTATCAGGGTTTGTGGATATAAAATCTTTATGCTTGTTTTAAATTATCACGGCTGCCAAATTAACAGTAATCCAGTCTTCTGACCAATATGTATTTCCGACACGCCCGGTAACCGGTATTTTACATTTTCCTGCAGTATATTTTGCGCTGCAGCATGCCGGTCATATAACAGAGGCAGGCATTAATAGCTGCTACAATATAATTGATTGGAATTGTATTGTAACAGGACATTTCGTATGTACCTGAATTAAAATACTAAAAAGCCTGTCCAGCACTCCATGACCATAAAAAAAATTACAATCAGGGCATTACTCATCGCAGTTATATACTTTCTTACCAGTATCACCTGGATCATCCTTTCTGATAACGCAATTTATAACCTGTTTGCCAATCAACCTGAACTGCTGTCACAGATACAGACCTACAAGGGACTGGCTTTTGTATTTCTCACCTCCCTGCTTATTTATTTCATGTCATGGTATGCCCTGAAAACACAGCAAGTAACAATGCAAAAAAAGCTGGATGCAGAGAAAGTCAGGGCAGAAATTGCAGAACGTGACAAGAAACTGGT
>DATFLA010000306.1:0-15397 GCA_035268305.1 Bacteroidales bacterium
TACCAGTGGTATAACGGAACAACACCTGTTGGAACTGACAGTCCTGCATATTCATACATACCGTCAGATGGTGATGTTATCACAGTTGTTCTTACTTCCAGTGAGACCTGCCAGAGTGGTGGTCCGGCGACCTCCAATGCAGTTACGATGACTGTTAACCCTCTACTACCTGTAAGCGTAAGCATAGCAGCCGATGCCAACCCTGTATGCGACGGCACATCAGTTAATTTCACGGCGGTACCTGTTAACGGTGGACTGACACCATCGTACCAGTGGTACAATGGTGCCACATCTGTAGGTGCGGACAGTCCTACATATTCATACATACCTGCAGATGGTGATGTTATCACGGTTGTACTCACATCCAGTGAGACCTGCCAGAGTGGTGGTCCGGCGACTTCCAATGCAGTTACAATAACTGTCAATGCACCGCCTGTTGTCGTGGTAACCGATCCGTCACCTGAGTGTGCCCCGGCGACTGTTGACATCACCGATCCTTTAATAACATCGGGAAGCACTCCAGGGTTAACATATACCTACTGGACCGATGCCGCAGCTACTGTTAGCTATGCCACACCAACGACTGCGGTTGCGGGAACATACTACATAAAAGGCACAGATCCTGTAACCGGATGTTATGATACAAAGCCTGTGACTGTTGTAATAAATGATATACCGATACTTGTCATTACAGATCCTGCACCTCTCTGCGGAGCATCAACTGCGGATCTTACTGATGCTGCTGTAACAGCAGGAAGCACTGCAGGTCTGACTTATTCTTACTGGACAGATGCTCTTGCAACAGTAGCTTATACCACGCCTTCTGCTGCAACGGCTGGTACATATTATATCAAGGGTACTGACCCTGTTACGGGATGTTATGATATACAAGCTGTTAATGTCGTTGTTAATGATGCCCCTGTAATAGATGTAGCCACAACAAATGTATTATGTTATGGAAACACAACAGGTGCAATTGACATAACTGTTTCAGGAGGAACGGGACCATATCTCTATGCCTGGTCAGGTACCGGTGTTGTAGCTGATTCTGAAGATCAGACCGGCCTTTCAGCAGGAGCATATGCAGTTGTTGTGACAGATGCCAACGGTTGTAACAGCAGTGCCAATATTAATATTACTGAACCTGCAGCAGCCTTATCAGGCAGCATAACAACCCAGACAAATGTTACGGTATACGGAGGCAATGACGGCTCTGTTACCGTGGATGGCTCAGGGGGGACATCTCCATACCAGTATAGTCTTGATGGTGGTGCTTTGCAGGCATCAGGAACTTTCTCCGGACTTTCGGCGGGGACATTTACCGTTACAATACAGGATGACAATGGTTGTACATTCGATGTTCCCATAACAATAACCCAGCCTGTTGAGACACTTTCCGGATCTGTTTCATCACAGACAAATGTTGCATGTTTTGGTTCTGCAACAGGCAGTGTAACAATAGCAGCTACCGGTGGCTTACCACCCTATGAATATAAACTCGGATCAGGTGCTTACCAGTCATCAGGTACATTCGATAACCTTGCAGCCGGTGATTATATAGTGACGATCAGGGATGCGGCAACGAATACTTTAGATGTTCCTTTCACAATAACAGAACCTTCTTCTGCACTTTCCGGTACAATAACATCGCAGGATAATATATTGTGTTTTGGCAGCAGTACAGGTAGTGTTACTGTTGAGGGTTCAGGAGGAACAGGCCTGTTTATGTATAAGCTTGGCACAGGTGCATTCCAGGATTCAGGCACCTTCGGCACACTGGCAGCGGGTAATTATACAGTTACTGTCCAGGATGAGAACATGTGTACATTTGATATTCCTGTAACAATAACACAGCCTGCAACAGGTATCACGGGAACAATCAGTTCTCAAACCAATGTGTCGTGTAAGGGAGCGTCCGACGGAACATTTACTTTGTCGGTAACAGGTGGTACAGACCCATACATGTTCAGTCTTGATGGTGGAACCGCACAGGCTTCTGAGACTTTTGACAACCTGGCAGCCGCAACATATACAGTGACAATAACGGATGCTATTGGCTGCTCGGAAGATGTTGAGGTGAATATAACTGAGCCGGAAGCACTTTCTATCGCTTATGATAAGACAGATGCAACCTGTCCGGGCGAAGCAGACGGCTCTGTATCACTCACTGTTACAGGAGGCACACAGCCATATAATTATATTTGGTCCGACGGAGTTACAACTGCCGCACGTACGGGAATAACAGACGGAACATACAGTGCAGTTGTTACTGACTTTAACGGATGCGCCGCTTCAATTGATATTGAGATAGGAGTGAGTGGTACGGAAGGATGTCTTGAGATTCCTGAAATTATAACGCCTAATAATGATGGCTATAACGATAAATGGAGAATTAAGAATATAGATCTCTTCCCTGATGCTGAGGTTATGGTTTATACAAGGTGGGGTAAACTGGTCTTCAAGTCGAAGAACCTGTCTGCCAATCCATGGGATGGTACCTATAAAGGTAAGTTGCTTCCTACGGATTCCTACCATTATATCCTTCACCTTAACGACGGATCAGCTCCACGCTCGGGAGTAATTAGCATAATACGATAAGAACCCTATAATTTCGAACTGAATATATGAGATACCTAAGACGCATACTAACAGCAATCACGTTAAGCTTCCTTGTTGGAGCTGCTGTTGCTCAGCAGGTGCCGATGTACAGCCAGTATATCATGAACGGATTCCTTATTAATCCGTCTTTTGCAGGCCGCGACGGATATACCACAGTTAACCTGACTGTCAGGGAGCAGTGGGTGGGACTGGCCGGGGCACCAAGTACCTATGCTGCAAGTTTCCAGACGAGACTTCTGAAAGACAGCTATATTTCAAAGTCCACATCTGTAAGGAAGAAGCTTATAAAACCCACGAAAGGAGGAAAAGTAGGTATAGGTGGTTATATATTCAATGATAATAACGGAATTATGCATCGTACAGGCTTCCAGGCCGCTTATTCTTACCATATTGCAATGGGTGAGACTGGAGGATATCCCAATGATCTTGCCTTCGGACTTGCTCTTACAGCATATCAGTTCTATATAAATACTGACGGACTTCTATATAACCACGATGACCCTCTTATGCTTGGATATGACAGGTCTGTGTTTATTCCGGATTTCAATTTCGGAACAAGCTTCACAACCTCACGTTATTATGCGGGTTTTGCCATGACAAACATACTCAGGGGATCATTGTTGTTTGCCGATACCTCATCTACAAAGACAACCCAGCTTGGTAACTTCTTCCTTACCGGTGGTATGAAATTCCCGCTGAGCAGGGACTGGGTACTTGAGCCTTCAGCTTTTATAAAGTCGTCTGATATGGTTTTCAAATCGCTGCAGGTCGACCTGACCGCAAGGGTCTTCTACAAGGAGGATTACTGGGCAGGATTGTCATTCAGGACTAATGATGCAATCATAGCTATGCTGGGACTTAAATATGACAGATTTTATTTTGCTTATGCCTTCGACTTTACCCTTACACAGCTCAGGCAGCAAAGCTTCGGTACGCATGAATTTACAATGGCGGTGAAGTTTGGCGAAAGCGCCAGGAGGTACAGGTGGATCACTCCTTTCTGAGTTAATGAGGAAGGTATACACTGTTAATACACAAAAATATCCGGGGAAAATTATTATTCTGGCCCTGTAGTATTTTATTTTTGGTATGAATTATTATATCAGGGATAAAAGTGCTGCGTCTTGCTATTTTTCTGCTTGTGTTTACCGTGCCTTTCACTGCCTTCGGACAGAGCGGGAGTTTTGTTCATAACAGGCTTATGTTCTATAATACTGAAAATCTATTTGATACATCAGATGACAGCCTGACGGACGACAGTGAGTTTTTGCCCGGTGGACCAAAGGGTTGGTCCCTGTCGAGGTATAAGCGGAAGACAGAGGGGCTTTATAAGACAATTATGGCAGCAGGGGAGTGGGACCCTCCGGTAATTGTTGCTTTGTGCGAAGTTGAAAACAGGGGAGTTCTTAAAGCACTTGTTTCAGGGACAGGTCTCTCAAAATACGCTTACAGCATAATACATGAAGAATCACCCGACAGAAGAGGGATTGATGTTTGCATGATTTACAGACCGGACCGTGTTAAACTCGTAGATACACATTATTGGATACCCCCTGGTATCGCCTGGCAGGATTTCACCTCAAGGAGTGTGCTTTACACTTCTTTTGCAATCGGTGACGACACAATTCATATAATTGTTAATCACTGGCCGTCGCGAAGGGGAGGGGTTCTTGCTGCCGGTAACATGCGCCACATGATAGCTGCCATGGTAAAGTACAAGGCCGATTCGCTGTGCATTAAGCATCCGAAAGCCAGGATTATTATAGCAGGAGACTTCAACAGTAATCCAGGAGATCCTGAAATTGCAATTCTTACTGAGAGGGAGAATGGCAGATGTCGCATAATTAACCTGTCTGATAATAATCAGGGAGGAAATACGGGAACCTACAAATATCGTGGAACATGGGAAATGATTGACCAGGTTCTTGTATCCGAATCACTTATTGATTCAGGATACGGATTGTATGCTGATACGGGATCATTTAAGATATATAATCCGCCATTTTTACTTGCACCAGATGAAAAATATTCTGGACAAAAACCCTATTCAACATATTCCGGGTATATTTATAACGGGGGATTCAGCGATCATCTTCCTGTGCTTCTTGATCTCAAGTTACGGGAGGTGAAGTGACAGGGTTTAATCCAAGCTCTTTGCCTTTCCGGAGCATTAAGTCCCTGGCAGCTTCATGTTCGTTTGGTATTATCCCGTCAAGTATGGCTTCACGTATAACATTTTTTATTATCCCTACCTCCCTGCCGGGTTTTATCCCGAATGTTTGCATGATCTCACTTCCATCGACAGGCGGCTGGAAATTTCTCAGCGCATCTTTTTCTTCAATTTCCTGGAGCTTTGTTCTCACCAGCCTGAAGTTCTGAAGATGTTTTTTCTTTTTGGCTTCATTCTTTGAAGTGATATCTGCTTCACATAAGAGCATCAGGTCATCAATATCATTTCCCGCTTCAAACAATAATCTTCTCACTGCGGAGTCTGAAACAATCTCCTGCGACAGTACAATAGGTCTGAGATGAAGGCTCACAAGCTTCCTGACATATTTCATTTTATCATTCAAAGGCATCTTTAACCGCCTGAAGATGTCGGGAATCATTTTAGCACCTGTTATCTCGTGCCCGTGAAATGTCCAGCCTGTGCCATTCACATATTTTTTTACAGATGGTTTACCAACATCATGCAGAAGAGCTGCCCATCTGAGCCACAGGTTATCTGTCTTTCCGGAGATGTTGTCAAGCACTTTCAGTGAATGAAGAAAGTTATCCTTATGTCCTTTTCCTTCCAGGGTATCAACGCCCTTCATAATCTTCAACTCGGGCAGGATGATGCCAAGAAGGCCGGTCTGTTCCATGAGCATCAAACCTTTCGACGGATGGCTGCACATCATTATCTTGTTAAGCTCGGTAATGATCCTTTCGGGCGAAACTATCTTTATCCTTTCACTATTTGCTGCTATAGAATCGAATGTCTCTTGCTGAATCCTGAAATTAAGCTGGGTGGCAAACCTTACAGCCCGTATCATCCTCAACGGATCATCAGAGAACGTCTTATCCGGATCGAGAGGTGTACGTATTATCTTCTTCTTAAGATCATCAAGACCACCGAATGGATCGAGAAACTCACCATATGTCTCTTTGTTAATGCTTATAGCCAGTGAGTTAATTGTGAAATCGCGTCTTTTCTGGTCGTCATCAAGGGTGCCGTCCTCAACGACAGGCTTTCTTGATTCACGCTGGTACGACTCCTTCCTTGCACCTACAAACTCAAGGTCGTAATTGCCGCTACGGAACATAGCTGTACCAAAGTTCTTGAAAATGTTAACTTTAATTGAGGGATCTATCTTTTTTGCAACTTTACGGGCTATGTCAATACCGCTTCCGATAACTAAAATGTCAATATCTTTATCGGGATGATCTCTTTTTAATATACAATCTCTTACCCATCCGCCTATTACATAAGCTTTTACCTTTTCAGCCGTTACGATATCAGACAATATGCTGAATATTTTGTCATTAAGACATATGTTCATATTTAGATATGACAATTTGTTATTAATTCATGACAAAGTTACAATTTATAGTTAAATTTTTGTATCTTATAATATTATCTGTTAATTGGCATAATGGTTGTCATGATGATAAACAAAGATGGGAAATGAATGTTAATTAAATAAAAATAAAATGGTAGAGCATTTAACTAAAGAAACGTTTTTGAGTAAAGTATTCAATTACGAAAAAAACAAAGAGTGGAAGTTTGAAGGGGAAAAGCCTTGTATCATTGATTTTTACGCTGACTGGTGTGCTCCTTGTAAAATGGTTTCGCCGGTGCTTGAAGAGTTAGCCAGCGATTTTGAAGGCAAACTTGATGTTTTCAAGGTAAATACCGAAGAGGAGCAGGAACTTGCAGCAGCTTTTGGAATCAGAAGTATACCATCTTTCCTGTTTGTTCCGGCTGAAGGTCAGCCACAAATGGCAATGGGGGCTTTACCCAGGGATACTTTTGTTAAAGCATTTAAAGATGTACTTGGTGTAGAAAAATAATCCATTCGTCAAAAACGGGATGTTTTTTCAACATTTAAGTAAAAAAAATGAAACAAAACGATAACCTGAATCGTTTAAGTAAGCAGAAGGTAGTAACATTAGTTACAATGGTTTTTTTCATAGATTTAGGTTTAGGGTAGTAAGTAAATCAGGGCTTCGGCCCTGATTTGTTATTATGACAGGTCGTTGAAAATACTGTTTATCTCTTCTTCCGTCAATTTGAGTTTTTTCTGGCATTGCTTTATTAGCTCGGAGGCCAGTTTAACCTGTTCAGATAGCTTATCGACATCGAGTTCCCCGCTTTCTATGTTGTGAAGGATCTCTTCAATCTTCACTACTGCCTCGTTAAAGGAAAATTCTTTCTTTGCCATTTCGCATAGTTTTTATATCCTGTTTAGATTCCTGTTTATTTCTTTTTTTGAAGTCCTTGTGTAACCCTGCTCTTTATACTTCCATCAGAGAAGAGTGTATCGATCATTTCATTTTCTTTCAGTTCTTCACCTGATCTTAATATCTTACCATTGACTGAGGTTATCGTATACCCTCTTGCGAGAACTTTTTCGGGACTCAGAATGCGAAGACTGTTTTCCAGTGTTTTTATACTGTTATTTTTATCTTTTAAACTGCTGTTGGTCAGGCTGCGCAGATCCCCTGACAATCTTTCAGAGGCTGAAAGCTTTCCTGCGAGATATGTTTTTGCCGCCATTCTGAGCTTAGAACCCAGGCTGGACTGTTCCATGGCTGCTTTATAAATATATTTCTTCCCGTTATTCGTGAGGTCCATTATCATCCCCGATAATGTCTCCCTGGTGCCGGAAAGCCTGATGCGTGTCAGGGGAAGAAGTCTCAGCCCTGCTGATTCAATCCTGTTCCTGTTTTTTTCAAGGATAGTATGGGAAAGGTTTTTTATTTCCGTGGTCATTTCATTCAGCCGTACATCAACCTGGGCAACACAGTCGATAATATAGTCTGCAACTGCTGTTGGTGTTTTGAGGGGAAGATGGGCTACCATATCAGTTACCGACAGATCTTTTTCATGACCTATTCCCGTTATTACCGGCAGCGGAAACTGTGTTATATGATAGGCTATATTATAATTGTCAAACCAGCTCAGGTCAGTCTGCGAGCCACCACCCCTTATTATTACAACAAGATCGAATAATGATATCTCTGCTGCAATCCTGTCAAGAGCATTAATAATTCCGTATTCGGTTTCCTGTCCCTGCATGGCACTATCGAACAGGGCTGTATAAAATACATAGCCATAACCGTTTTTGACAATATGATTCATAAAATCGGTATATCCTGCTGCATTTCGCGAAGATATTATTGCTATTCTCTGTGGAAAAAGGGGAAATTCAAGCTCTTTGTTCATTTCGAAAACACCTTCCTCCATGAGCCGGCTAATTATTGCCTGTCTTTTAAGAGCCATATCGCCCACTGTGAAAGCCGGATCTATATCGTTTATGATAAGGCTCAACCCATATATCTCGTGGTATTCTATTTTTACCTTCACAAGTACTTTCAGACCGTTTCTCAGTGGCTGGCCAGCAGTATTTTCAAAAAATGATTTCAGGAACCTGTAGCGGCTGCTCCATATTATAGCCCGGGCACGTGAGCGGATATTTTTCTCATCCGGCTGCTTTTCAATAAGTTCAAGATAACAATGGCCGGCGTAGTTCTCATTTATCTCCGATATTTCTGCAGTAACCCAGTGCATTCCCGGTAATGACACATACAGGGCATCCCTTATGGTAAGCTGTAATTCGGTAAGTGTCATCTTTTCTTCCATTGTCAGTATCTAAGCTTTATGACTTTGTTTGTAAAAATGCCGCCGGGAGTTGTCACTCTTACAAAATAAATACCCTGTTCCCTGTTCTGCAAAGCATCCAGGCTAATCACCTTTCCTGCAAATTCAGAAAAATCTTTTTTATAGACAACTTTTCCTGACAGGGATATGATTTCAAGGGTAAAAGAAGAAGGAGGCTTGCTGAAGATTATCCTCAGGTTTCCTGTAGTAGGGTTGGGTGCCGTGATGATGCCTTCATCCGGGATATTTGCATATTTATCCTGCAGGTACGACAATGCCTTTAACATATCAGGAATGCCAAAACCATACAGGGAATCGGGTGTCAGAGATCTGTCGGCTGTTTTCCTCAGTGCATCGGTAATATCCGATGCCTTTGCCTCCGGTACTGCCTGCATAAGACAGGCTGACATCCCGCTGAGTATGGGGCAGGAGAATGAGGTGCCGCTGGCATAAGAAACGGATGAAGGCGATACCTGCAGAGGGACACTTACTCCCAGTGCAACATTATCCGGTTTGATCCGCCCGTCGGACGTGGGCCCGGCTGAAGAAAAGGAGGATATCATCCCGTTCCCGTCGACAGCTCCTGCTGCCAGTACATCTTCACCATCAGAAGGGAAGATAATATATTTCCATGTCTTGTTGCGTTCGTTACCGGCGCTGTTGACGACCAGAATTCCCTTTGATGCTGCTATCTCAGCGGCCCTGGTTATGAAAGCCGTCTTACCGTCGAGGTTTGAAATTTTATAGTTCATCGACGGGTCGTCGAAAGTAAAATAGCCAAGCGACGATGAAATAATGTCAGCTCCGCAGCTGTCGGCGAATTCAGCACCTGCCACCCAGAAATCCTCTTCACATGGAAATTCTGTTACCACATCTTCTGTTTTAAGGAGTAAATATCCGGCAGAAGGGGCTGTCCCTTCAATAACTCCGGGTATATTGCCGGCCAGCACCGATAGCACAGCTGTGCCATGTTCGCTTGCATTATATACGTCCCCGGTGTTGTTTACAAAGTCGCGGGTGTTCATTATTCTGCCTTCATCCCTGAGGTTATTTAACGACGAGGCAATATCGGCATAGACAAATCCGCCGTCGAGTATGGCAATAATGATATTATTCCCGTTAAATCCGGAATTGTGCAGCATCGAACCGTTTAGCATTGTTATCGGGAGATCGTATGGAGTGGCTGCAGTAGCAGTAATCATTATTTCTGTCTTGTCTGCATGCTGACTTTTTAATCCCGTTGATTTTACGAGCTTTATATCATTCACAAAAGGCAGGTCATTAAGAGCTGCAATATCGGCAGGCGAGGTGCTTTTAAAAAGAGCGGAGTTCATCCATTTAGAAGTACAATGAAGCTTCAGCCCCATATTAACCATCTGGTCGAGGTAGCTTTTAAACACGGGCAGGTCCTGGAAATCAGGTACACTGATACCAGCCTTTACCCGTCTTTCGACAGCGCGTGGTGACAATAATTCTGACGGTGAGAAGTCTGCTGTAGTATAATCACCTTTATCTGTGAAGGTGATTCTGTAGAAGTATTTATAATCGGTATCCTGTCCGCCAGCCAGTGTTACTGCAGAAAAATACAAAAGGAGAACCAGCAATACAGTTCTGTTTCCGGCATGTTTGACCGAAAGAGTCATTATTTTATAATTCCGGTTTTTTCAGGATCTGCTATTTTACCTTTGTTATTCTCGAGAGAATCGAGATATTTCTCATCGTCAAGTTCCATCTGGTTGTTTGTTGGTATGCCGTTCACATAGTTAACTTCATACTTAACGGAACCATCCGGTTTGTATATAAGCCATTTCCCGTTACGCAGGTCATTTTCGTACTGTCCTGTCACGGAAGGAGTACCGTCTTCGAACCAGGCCTGGAATTTTCCGGTTGCCTTTCCTTCATTATAATGCGATACCTGGCTCAGCTGACCATCGGGATAATACTGCCTCCATTCTCCCTGCATGCGGTCGTTAACATATTTTACAGATTCTGCAAGAGTACTGTCGGGGTAAAATTTCCTTGAGAGGCCGTTACGCAGGTTATGGTCATAGTTTTCTTCACAAATCAGGTACCCGTCAAATGACGAGTAAAATTTCCAGGTTCCTTCTTTCTGCCGGTTGAAATATTTTCCTGTTGAAGACACCTTTCCCCCGGGGTAGTACATCGTTGCATCAGCTTCACTGCCATCGTCGCTGAATATCAAAACCGACTCCAGGTTGCCTTTATCATCATACCTGCTGAATTTCCCCACCGGATGATTGTCCCTGAATATACCGTCATACATTATTTTTCCGTTGGGATATTTTTTGATCCAGTGGCCTGTTTTATTACCCGTTTTGTCGGTCTTATTCAATGATACGTCAGACTGAGCACAGGCATAGAATGAAAAACAGGTAAACACAGCAAGAATTAATATTTTAGTTTTCATAATCCTCTAACGCAAAAATTTTTATAAAAGTACAAAAAAAGAGGTTGAATGTCTTCAACCTCTCATAATCTGACTACCTGGTAAATTATTTTACTTCTTCAAAATCAACATCAGTTACTTCTTCATTACCACCTTTGTTATCATCACCGCCCTGTGGTCCGGGACCCGGCTGTGAAGGATCCTGCCCTGTATTCTGTGAGGTCTTGTACATCTCTTCCGATGCTACCTGCCAAACGGAATTAAGTTCTGCAAGTGCCTTGTCTATGGCATCCAGGTCCTGTGATTTATGAGCTTCCTTAAGTTTGGCAAGAGCACTTTCTATTGAGCTTTTCTTGTCAGCAGGAAGTTTATCGCCGAATTCCTTCAGTTGTTTCTCTGTTGTGAAGATCATGCTGTCGGCAGCGTTTATCTTTTCAACTTTATCCTTAGCCTGCCTGTCAGCTTCCTCGTTGGCTTTGGCCTCATCCTTCATCCTCTTTATCTCGTCATCTGATAGTCCTGATGATGCCTCGATTCTTATTCTCTGTTCTTTACCTGTACCGCGGTCCTTGGCTGCTACATGAAGGATACCGTTGGCATCTATGTCGAATGTAACCTCTATCTGCGGCACACCCCTTGGGGCTGGCGGAATACCATCGAGATGGAATCGTCCGATAGTCTTGTTCCCTGATGCCATTGGCCTTTCACCCTGGAGAACATGTATCTCCACAGATGGCTGGCTGTCGGCTGCAGTGGTAAAGACTTCTGTTTTCTTAGTAGGTATTGTTGTGTTCGACTCGATAAGTTTAGTCATTACACCTCCCATTGTTTCAATACCTAATGACAGGGGAGTAACATCGAGGAGAAGAACATCCTTTACTTCACCTGTAAGAACACCTCCCTGTATGGCAGCACCGACTGCAACAACCTCATCGGGGTTAACACCTTTTGAAGGCACCTTGCCGAAGAATTTCTCAACGAGCTGTTGTATTGCAGGTATACGTGTTGAACCACCAACAAGCAGTACTTCATCTATATCAGATACTGTAAGACCTGAATCCTTGAGTGCTATTTTACAGGGCTCGATACATTTCTGAATGAGCGGGTCGCATATCTTTTCAAAATTAGCCCTTGTCAGAGTTTTTACAAGGTGTTTTGGAATACCGTCAACCGGCATGATATATGGAAGATTGATCTCTGTTGTTGTTGAACTTGACAGTTCTATCTTTGCCTTTTCGGCTGCTTCCTTAAGTCTCTGCAGAGCCATAGGATCTTTCCTGAGGTCAACGCCTTCATCCTTAAGAAATTCCTCAGCCATCCAGTCAATGATAAGATGATCAAAGTCATCACCACCCAGGTGAGTATCGCCGTTTGTCGATTTAACTTCAAAAACACCGTCGCCCAGTTCAAGTATTGAGATATCAAAAGTACCGCCGCCAAGGTCAAATACTGCAATTTTAAGATCCTGCGATTTCTTGTCCAGGCCATAGGCCAGGGAAGCTGCCGTAGGTTCATTTATAATCCTTTTGACATTAAGTCCTGCAATTTCGCCTGCTTCTTTTGTTGCCTGTCTCTGCGAATCGCTGAAGTATGCAGGAACAGTAATGACAGCTTCAGTAACTTCCTGACCAAGATAGTCTTCAGCTGTCTTTTTCATTTTCTGCAATATCATTGCAGAAATTTCCTGAGGAGAATACATACGATCGTCTACCTTCACACGCGGAGTGTTGTTATCACCTTTAACCACATTGTAAGTTACTCTTCCTATTTCCTTGCTAACCTTATCATATGTCTCACCCATAAACCTTTTTATGGAATAGACAGTCTTTTTTGCATTTGTAATGGCTTGCCTTTTTGCAGGATCACCAACTTTACGTTCTCCGTTCTCAACAAAAGCAACTATTGAAGGAGTGGTCCTTTTTCCTTCGCTATTGGGAATTACAACAGGTTCATTGCCTTCCATTACTGCTACGCATGAGTTTGTTGTTCCCAGGTCGATTCCAATTATTTTTCCCATATTATATTAATTTTTAAAATTTCAATTTTGATATTAAGAGTAAGCAATGATTATGCCATTACATCTATTTACTTCTTTCAGGCAATTATGACACCCCCGGGGAGCGTGCAAAGACACCTGTTTCAGGCTAAAATGAGTTGTGAATTTCCCGTTTTTACCTGGTGTTTGTATTGATTTGTAATTGATTCCTAAGGTGTAAACAACACAATAACAGGGTATTATCAGGAAAGGCATTACCTGGTAGTTTGCTTTTTTCATCTTGCAGAACCGGCAGCACTGTTTATGGAACAAACTTTATGACAAAACGACATGACAGGATATACCTACTGACATAATAAAAAGAGCAGGAGCAGGGTGCTTCATACACTACAAATAAGTAACTTTGGCGTTTATAATCAACAACAAAATGCTATGTCGATACACAAGACTGTAAAAAGGGTAACAACTCATGTTCTTAATGAGATGAAACTTAAAGGTGAGAAGATCGCTATGCTTACGGCATATGATTACTCAATGGCCAAGATCATTGATGAAGCTGAGATAGACGTAATTCTTGTCGGCGATTCGGCTTCCAATGTGATGGCGGGTTATGATACAACACTGCCAATTACCCTTGATAATATGATATACCATGCCGCCTCTGTGGTAAGGGCTGTCAAAAGGGCGCTTGTGGTTGTGGATCTTCCCTTCGGAACATACCAGGGTAACTCAAAAGAGGCCCTTGCTTCATCAATACGTATAATGAAGGAGACAGGAGCACATGCTGTTAAGCTCGAAGGCGGTCAGCAGGTTGTTGAATCGATAGAAAGGATATTATCTGCAGGTATCCCGGTGATGGGGCATCTCGGACTAACTCCGCAGGCTATTCATAAATTCGGTACATACGTGGTAAGGGCGAAAGAAGAGGAAGAGGCACGCAGGCTGATGGAAGATGCAATGCTGCTTGATAAAACGGGTTGTTTTGCAGTTGTCCTTGAAAAAATACCAGCCCTTCTTGCAGAAGAAGTAACAAAGACAATCAAAATACCCACTATTGGTATAGGTGCAGGCGGTCATACTGATGGCCAGGTGCTTGTGCTGCACGATATGCTTGGCATTACACAGGAATTTTCACCTCGTTTCCTTCGCAGATACCATAACCTGTATTCGGAGGTCAAAGGTGCTGTTCAGTCGTATATTAATGATGTCAGGTCGCAGGATTTTCCTAATGATAAAGAACAGTATTAAGTTAAGCACCAATGGTTGAAATACTATACGAAGACAATCATTTAATTGCTGTATATAAAAAATCATCCGATCTTTCACAGGGTGATAAGACAGGGGATGTAGCGATCGATAGCGAGATAAAGGGTTACATTGCTGAAAAATACAAAAAGCCGGGAGATGTCTTTTTAGGTGTCATACACAGGCTTGACCGCCCTGTAAGCGGTGTTCTTTTGTTTGCCAGGACCTCAAAAGCACTTCAGAGGATGAATGAGATGTTCAGGACAAAGCAGGTCAGGAAGACCTACCTGGCTATTGTAAAGGAGAGGCCTCCTGAAGATGAGGCAACGATTGCCCATTACCTTAAAAAGAACGAAAAACAGAATAAGAGTTATGTTTACGATACAGAGGTAAAAGGATCGAAAATAGCATCTCTCACTTACAGGCTTAAGGGAAGATCCGAAAAATTCTGGCTTCTTGAGGTTGAGCTTCATTCGGGTCGTCATCACCAGATAAGGGCTCAGCTGGCAGCCATAGGATGCCCGATAAAAGGAGATCTTAAGTATGGCTATCCGCGGTCGAATGAAGACGGGGGGATAAGCCTTGTTGCAAGAAAACTCGAATTTATTCATCCTGTCAGGAAGGAACCGGTTACAATAACGGGTCATTTGCCGGATGGTGATATCTGGCAGGTATTTGTAGATGCATTAAAATAAAAAGAGGACATCTCAAAAGTTATATTTAACCACCAGGACAGCCTGAACGACATTCAGTCAAACAGGTGCGCAAGGAAGGCGTTTTGCCTTTGCGGGCCTGTGGTTAAGATTTCTTCACTTTTGAGACAGCCTCTTCTGTCTAACCCTCTTGATAATTAAAAATACACCTGATCTTCAAACCTGATTTTTTGTATAACGGGAGCAAAACGTTCCTTCCTGTTATTTCATGGTTTTTCAGATTTCAAAAATAACCATCCTCCCGTATTTCCGGGTTAAAACAAGGTTAATAAGAGTTAAGGAAACGTTAAATAATATATTACTTATTCATAATAATATATTTTTGTGTTATGAACAGTAAAAAATTTGCGGGTCTTATAATAATGATGCTGTTATCCATAATAGGAATTATATGGGTTCAGATCGTTTGGATTCAAAAAGCAGTTAAGATCCAGAATGTAAGGTTCAATAACAGCGTGATGGAGAGTCTCAGAAGTACGGCAGATGCGCTGGACCAGGAACGCCAGATGAACTTTGTAAATAATTTCATGCAACAGCCCCCCTTTCCGATAAAT
>DATFLA010000307.1:0-4024 GCA_035268305.1 Bacteroidales bacterium
TGAAGATAGCACGGGTACTGCGTGCCGGAAATGTAATGACAGAGCTATATCCCGATGCCGTGAAGCTTAAAAAGCAGCTTTCATATGCCGATGCGAAAAAGATACCCTATATTGTGATGGCAGGTGGTGATGAGATAAAAAATAATTCTGTTACTGTTAAAGTTATGGCTACCGGCGAACAAAAGACAATTGCACTTGATGACCTGGATTCATTTTCTTTTATAAAGAATACCTGAAGATATATACTTCCGTAATTTTAAAATTCCCGTGCCCCGCCACGTTGTTGCCTGTTATTTTGTAACTCATTAAGCAAAGCGGCTTTATACTGGTTTTCAACCTGGTAAAAGAGTATAACTTTACCCGGAGGCAGTATATCCTTAAGTGTTTTATGAAAATTAACCGAAAGTGTCGATTCGTCACTTATCAGGCCCATGATCCTGTCGCCCATCTCCGTCGTTTGCTTTTCAGTAAGGTTGTTTTTGTTTCTTGAATAGTTACGTATTATAGAGGCTTTTTCCAGAAGGAGAGTATTCCTTTTATCCTGGTATTCATTATAGGCAGGCCAGAATTTCTCAGCTTCAGTAGTTGACAGGTCGAGCCTTCTTGTAAAGAAACCTATTTTGAAGGCATTGAGCTTTTCAAGGTTGCTGTTCTGGGCATTTATCTTTAATACAGGAAATGTTAATAATATCAATGATATGATTATTATCCTTTTCATTATTTAATAACTTAAAGTTGGTTATAAATATCGCTAATTTCTACGTTGTCGAGCAAAAGATAATCAATTATCTCCTGATTACTGACATCCGGTACCTCATCATAGATGTCAATTGAAGCAGCATTTTGCTCAATTGTACTGATATCGATGTCGTCAAAATATGATTCTGTCGATTCCGAATAAATGATCTCCGACACCTGCTGGGTGGTTTTTTCCGGCTGAAAAAGTCTGAGGGCAACAAAGCTAAGCATTACAAGTACCGCTACCGAAGCGGCTACTGCCATATAGGGCCTTAACCTGCGGTATACCCCGGTCTTTTTGACCTCCGGCTCATAACCCGCAGTGGCAGAAATAATTTTTCTGTTCACCTCTTCAAAATAGTTATCCGGTATCTTGAACGGGTTCTTTCCTTCTGTTTCTTCTGTCTTTTTCATCATATATTTAGATGGTTAAGTATCAAAAAGGTTTAATCTTCTCCAAGAAATTTTTCAATTTTTTTAACTGCATGATGGTACGATGCCTTAAGGGCACCTTCCGAAGTCTTCAACACCTGGCTCATCTTTTCATATGTCATTTCTTCAAAATACTTCATGTTAAACACAACTCTTTGTTTGTCAGGCAGTTTTAATATGGCGTTCTGCAGCTTAACCTGTGCTTCATCACCATCAAACCAGGTACTACCCTCATGTGAGCCTGCGAAATAGCCGGCCAGATCATCGATCGATACAGTTTCATTTTTCTTCCTTTTATTTATAAGGGTCAGGGCTTCATTTGTAGCTATCGTATACAGCCATGTATATAATGAGCTTTCATTCCTGAAATCACCCATAGCCTTCCATGCATTAATAAAGGTATTCTGCAGAGCATCATCGGCATCTTCATGCAGAATCACCAGGCGACGAATGTGCCAGTATAACCGGGAGCTGTATTTCTCAACAAGCATCCTGAATCCTTTGTTAGGGTCGGTTTTCAGTAATTCCGTTAAACTATCGTCATTATTACTATTTCTCAACTGATTGTCTAATTTACTTCTTAGATAGCAAAGCGGACCAAAGGTTTAAAGATAGGAAGAAAAAGGGTTGGAAGGAGTGTTAGGTTTTAATGTACTTAGAATGCTTGAAGTACCTGGAGCCGGGAGACAGGATTTACCCGGTATAGAGTCATGGAAGTAATGAAAAACAAAATCGCAGAGCAGTTTCACCATTGCTAGCTAAGCATGGTAATAAGCAATGAACCACGGAGTGGTTCCATAATTAAAGGCGGAAGAATATTCCTGCAGACAAGCAGATAAGCCTCCCCAGGGCTTGCCTATGTGTCGCCCTTTCAGGGCTCGATTGTTGTAGGGAGGCCGTGCCCTCCGGCTTACGCCGGAGGTTATTCACGTTACGCCCTTGCATGGCTTGCCTGTGTCGCTATTCTGAGTTGGTTTTATGAACTGTAATTTGTAACTGACTTTTCCAGCAAAAAAGATATCAAGGCATCAGCCGCGAAGCGGCGACACGTGAATAACCACGGGCGTCAGCCCGGGGATGCAATCCCATCAGGTAAATGAGCCCTGAAAGGGCGACACATCTGTTTTGTGATCAGGGGATCGCCCCCGATGATGGCAGTAATTTAATTGACTATTAGTCAGAGTTTGGAACATTATTAGTCAGATGCTGGTTTATCATGAAACCTTACCCCGTAATTATGTCAACCTGCCCAAATTGTTTTTATAATATTACCGCTTATAAATCTGCAACAAGCTGTTAATAAAAATCAACTTCATGTACTCCAATAACTCTTAATACTCTAAGTCCTCTTCCATAGTAATTATCTCTATAATTGTGATAAATTTGCAGTCGATGAACTAATCTGGAAAAAAATGGCTCTTCAATGCGGAATTATAGGAATAACAAATGTTGGAAAAACGACAATTTTTAACTGTATATCCAACACAAAAGGTGAAACAAATGCCTTTGCTTTCAGTGCTACAAAATCCAATATCGGAGTTGTGCAGGTACCTGACCCGAGGCTTTATGAACTGGAGAAATTCCAGGTCACTGACAGGATTGTGCCGACTACTGTTGAGATAGTTGACATACCCGGACTGGCTAAAGGTTCAAACAAAGGAGAAGGAGTGGGTAATAAATTCCTTGGTGATATAAGAAATACAGATGCACTTATACATGTGATGCGTTGTTTCGACAGTGAGTCACTGCCTCATATCGATGGATCGGTAGATCCGGTGCGTGATCTTCAGACAATTGATCTGGAGCTCCAGGTAAAAGACCTGGAGTCGGTGATGAAGAAGATTGAAAGACTGCAGAGAGCCGCGAAGACCGGAGACAAAGATGCCAGGAAAGGAGTGGAGGTCCTAACAAGATACCGCGATCATATTGAAGACTTCAATAATGCCAGGACACTCGACATTAAGGATGAAGAAAAGAAATGGGTTGATGACCTGTTCCTGCTGACAATGAAACCGGTTATGTATGTCTGTAACGTTGATGAGAAATCGGCTGTTACAGGTAATAAATATGTTGACAGTGTAAAGGAATTCCTGAATGGTCAGGATGCTGAGTTAATAATAATAGCCGGGGAGATTGAAGCTGAGATAGCTGAGCTGGAGAGCAAAGAGGACAGGATGGCTTTTCTTGGCGATGCCGGCCTCTCAGAACCAGGTGTGGACAGGCTTGTACGGGCAGCTTACAAGCTTCTTGATCTCCAGACTTTCTTCACAGTGGGTCCAATGGAAATACGGGCATGGACAATAAAAACAGGAATGACTGCACCCATGGCAGCAGGGGTGATACATAGTGACCTTGAACGTGGTTTTATAAGGGCAGAAGTAATGAAATATGCTGATTTTATTGCCCTTGGTTCGGAGCATGCATGTAAAGAAGCAGGTAAATTCTATGTTGAGGGGAAGAATTATGTCGTTGAAGATGGTGATATCTTGCACATAAGATTCAATGTATAATGCAAATCTGCTGAATGTCTGGAAAATTAGTTTTTATATTGATAGCTCTTCTTTACTGTATGATGCCTGTAATGTCACAGGATAATGGTAAAGACAACACCTTAAGGGCGATAATTGAAAGCAGGGGACAGGCTGAGGTGACAATCCCTTTCCCCGGCAGCATTACAATGAGAGACCTGGCGCGCATTGTATCTGTAACATCAGTAAAAGACAACACTGTAAAGATAATACTGTCGCCTCTCACAGTCGGCTGGTTCCTGGATCAGAAATTCAGCTATTCAATTATCCGGAGGCCTTTACAGAAGGCCCTTTCCGTAGTATCTTATGAAAACCTTCTTTCCGAC
>DATFLA010000308.1:0-8256 GCA_035268305.1 Bacteroidales bacterium
CAGCAGCAAAAGGACGTGATTGTAAAAGCTGTCATAATAACCCGGTTGCCCTTGGCTATGGCCGGGGAAAACTTGATTATTCTGTAGCTAAAGGACAAGGCAAATGGACTTTCGAACCTTATTATCAAAACGACATACATGACAGGTTACCCGCCGATGCCTGGACTGGTTTCCTGACTAACCGCACAGGCAGGGTTTCGACGCGAAGCAATGTGAGCCCGTTCGATATCCGGACGCAACAAAAAATACTGACAGTGGGTGCCTGCCTTACCTGCCATGATGAAGGATCCGCTGTTATGCTCCAATCACTAACCGATTACCAAAAAGTGCTTAACGGAAGGAGTGTTAAATGTATCCTGCCAGACTGGTGAAAATAATCGACTGCTAAAATTCCTGTCTCTTAATTTCATTGACAAGTCTGATATCAGTTATATTTTCAGAGTCTTTTATTCTAATTCCTGATACATTACGTAAATCAAAATATGAAGCATTATCTGTTCCCTGTTGAGCATTTATAAAATCAAACCCAGCGTCATTTACATCTTCCAGAACAAACGCCGGACGATATTCAGGACTATTATAGTCAATCTTTGCATGACTTATTTCAATTCCGTTGACATGTCGTATAAAAAACCCGTATGCGGGTAGTGTTCCGAACATATCGGGATCGGGATAATTCCTTTCTTTTTCGGGTGGAAAAATATCAGCATCTTCTATTGTTCCCCCTCCTTCAGTATTAATCATGATATTGCTTATTGCCAGGTCCTCTATCGGATGATCCGGTATTCCGCTTATAATACTTGCTGTGTTTCCTTTCACACCGGATACCACAACATTATTAATGTTGATCCTTCTTATTGTCCCGACAGTTGGATTATGGGGTCCTCTTGCCCTGTTTCCAAGGCGAATGAATACCGGGCAGGTAAAAATATTTCGCATTGTAATATTTGAAACAGATACATCTTCAATATGAGAACCGTCAACACTCTCAATTGCGAGACCCCAGCACTCATCAAAAACACAGTTTGTAATTGTTATATTTTTAAAATCACCATTTGATTCAGTCCCGAATTTAATCCGGCCAATATTCTTTGCTCCGGTATTCTTACCGTTGTGTGTGAAGGTACCATCGAGCATTGTGCCTTCATCAAAATTCCCTGCAACATAACAGTCGGAGATAGTTATGTTCTGACAATGTGTAATTTTTCCCAACCCGTAACTCGCCTTAAGGCAAATTGCATCGTCCCACGGAGAATTGACGCTGCAATTGGATATCCTTACATTATTACAAGCATCTACATCCATCCCATCGCGGTTAGTATCTATTTTCAGGTTATCGATAGTAAGATTTGATACTCCTGTTGCAAGAATTCCAAAATGCCCTCCGTGCAGGATAGAGAAATCCCGTAAAATAACATTGCGGCAGTCGCGAAGGGCAATAGCTTTATTACCGGTTCCCGGACCACCGTCTGTATAGATTAAACCGCCCCCCGGTTTAGTACTCGCATGATATCCCGGATTAAGTCCTTTTCCATAGATCAGTCCCGGTCCAATAATTGAGATATTCTCTAGCCCTATTCCCCATATCAGGCTGTTTTGCCAGTGACTGTGCCCGAAATCCTGGTAATGATCCCCTGCTTCATTTGGTTCAGGCAGGTCATATTTAGCCAGGGAATCATCTGCAGCTTCAATTACTGAACCTGCTCCGAGATAAATTGTGATATTACTTTTCAGATGAACCGAAGCTGACACATACGTGCCCGGAGGAAAATAAACAGTCCCCCCGCCATTTTCATAGGCTTTTGCTATTGCGTCATTTATTGCCTTTGTATCTATTGTTTTTCCATCACCCTTTGCTCCATAATCGCGAATATTGTAAACACTTATCCCGCTACAGGCAGCAAATGAGTGATAAGAAAGCAATTCAAAGGTCAGGCAGACAAGTAATATAAGACTGTTTTTCCTCATTTTTCACCTGCTATATCGAGGATTTTAACATCGGCAGGCTTACTTGTCATATCTGCAGTCTTTTCCCCGAATGCCTTAAAATATGTTGTACCAAAGTGAAAGTCTATCGCTGCCTGGTTCTTGTACCTTTCAATGAAAATGAAATTTGTTTTTTCATAAGGTTCCTGGTACAGCATATAACTAAGGCATCCCTCCTCTGCTTTTACACTATCGATCATTGTTTTCGCTGCAGTGATAAAATCGTCCTCTCTGCCGGGTTTTATATACATCCTGGCAGTTATCATTTTAGGATAATCTACAGTTTGTGCTGTGTCTTCAGTTTTTGCAGCCTGAACAGGAGGCTGCTGGTTGCATGAAGTTGTCATAATGAATAAAAAAGTAAGTAAAAAAATAATTCTCGTTTTCATATGTAAATAATTTGAAGTTAGGCTTCTCAGCAAAGATGAATGCTTCTATATGTAAATATATTAAAACTAATGATTAATATAGATGACACCGGGATAATTGACAATAAAAATACCGTACGTAAATGAGACCGGGATGTTTAAATTGTTAAATTAATGATCCTTTTCATACTGTCTACTGAGCCGTCCAGCCACCGTCAATCAAAAGTGTGGTACCCGTGATAAGAGAAGATGCTTCTGATGATAAAAACATGATAGCGCTTGTTACATCTTTTGGAATACCCACTCTTCCTAGTACAACTTTTGAAAGGATTTCCTTTTTAAATTCTTCATCATTAAGCCATTGTTCCGTTCCGGGAGTCTTTATGAAGGTTGGAGCCACCGCGTTAACTGTAATATTATATCTACCCCATTCAACGGCAAAACATTTTGTCAGATGAGCTATTGCCGCTTTTGTCATGCAATAAACAGATTCCGTTGGCAGAGCTATGAAGCCTGCCTGTGAGCTTAAATTGACAATGCGCCCGTATTTCTGCTTAACCATAAGTAGTCCGGCTTGCTGGCTTACAAAAAATGTCCCTTTAAGATTCACATTTACAGTATAGTCGAAGTCTTCTTCAGTTACCTTCTCTACAGGATTAGGAGGTCCTATCCCTGCATTATTCACTAATATATC
Organism: Bacteroidales bacterium; assembly: GCA_035268305.1. Classification (GTDB taxonomy): domain Bacteria; phylum Bacteroidota; class Bacteroidia; order Bacteroidales; family VadinHA17; genus LD21. The sequence continues at coordinate 3,049 of DATFLA010000308.1, forward strand.
AAGTTTCCCAAATTCCTTCCTCAGTGTTTCAATACCTTCTTTTACTTCTGCCGTATTACTTACATCCATCTGAAGAGGTAATACTTTTCGTCCCATTGCTTTTATCTCATCGGTAATACCGGCATCAGAACGAATATCCCTTAAACCCAGAACTATATCAGCACCTGCTTCCGCAAATGCAAGCGCACACTCGCGGCCGATCCCCCTCGCCGCCCCTGTTATTAATACTACTTTATCTGAAAAATCTTCCTGATAATAATGTTGCATAAGGTTACTTTTTAATGTCTCATTAAGTTAATAAATATATCTGTGTGCCGGTTATAAATGAGAATATTAATTTTTTTGTTACCATCCCTGAATGTGTTTTCGAAGCGAAGTACCTTGTGACGCCGGTTGCCTGATGATATTCTGCTGCAGATTACAACCATGTCAGCTATTTGTCCGGACCAGGAGCATATCTCACAATAATTCGAAATAAATAATACATAGTTAACCGAAATAAATAATAATACTTTAAAAAAAGTAAAAAAATGTAAAATATATTTGACATTGTGTAAATTATATTTATCTTTGTGTCGATGATATTTTACTAAATGTAAATTTATGTATACACTAATAATTTAAAATTATGTCGTACAGAGAAAAAGAGAACCTGGTAAATATTTTCAGCTCGCTGGTGATAACAGCTGTTTACGCGCTGATAATATATCAAAAACAAATGGCCGGACAGATCAACCTTGAGGATGATTTTCAAAAATGGGGAATTGTATTTCTGATTTTCGCAGGAGTATCGATTGTTGCCAGGATTATTATCTATATCATTTTCAGTATTATTAATGTAATTGCTACAAGGGAAGGAAAAATTCCACCTGTTGATGAAAGAGATAAGCTGATAAAGTTAAAAGCCACAAGGAATTCCCATTATACTTTCTCCGTGGGTTTCTTTTTAGCCATTATTGCACTATCAATCGGGATGCCGGCTTACTGGCTTTTTATACTGTTTGTAATAAGCGGAGTGGTTTCCGAATTAATTGACAACGGATCGCAGATGTACTATTACCGGAAAGGAGTTTAAAATGGCAAGGAGTAATATTCAAAATAATATCAGGCGATTCAGGTTCGATGCAAATGAAATGACACAGCAACAGCTGGCTGATGAGGTCGGCACATCACGGCAGACAATTGTTGCCATTGAGAAAGGTAACTATTCGCCTTCCCTTGAACTTGCTTTTCGTATTGCCCGGGTCTTTAGTACAAGCATTGATAATATATTTTCATATAAACCGTGAACAGATGGAAACAGATACACAAAAAATGAAAGCCGTAATATGTACCGGATACGGACCCCCGGAAGTGCTGAAACTATCATAGATCTTAAAGCCTGTGATTGACAGAGTCTATACACTTGATCAGGTAACAGAGGCACATCGTTATGTTGACCAGGGTCATAAAAAGGGGAATGTGGTTATAATAATATAGCGGTTATCAGTCTCGCCTTCACATCCTATTACACAGTATATCTGCTCGTTACGTCATACATTTCAGAAATGTGATTAGCCCTGGGTAAATCGCAGTGCGACTTCACCAATACCAGCCAATGCTTGATCATAAGCGATAAACCACGGAGAGGCTCCAGGATGTTTACCCAATAGATTATTTATGTAAATGGCATCCGCTAAGTGATAAGGGGATTTTTCTTTGGTGAGTACAAATGACTGGATGACTAAATATTGACATCCTGCAATGCTTTACTATTATTACCTGTACTTATCACACATTTCAGTAAAATCAGTTATTAATGTATACTGACATATGCAAAAAAATGTATTTTAGAAAGCTGAAAAATCATAAAATCCGGAACATGAAAGTAACTGTAAATAATATAACTCTCGATCTTTTTAACGGTGCAAAAGTTAAAGATGCAATACTGAGCTATTATGCACAAAAAAAAGAAAAATGCCCCGATCCGATGCCTGTTATTGAAGATAAATACGGAAATGTTGTTGAGGCTGACGGAGAGCTGGCAGAAGGCAGTAAGCTGTATATAAAGGAAAAGAAAAACAAATCATTCCTTACTCTTTTGCTTTTTTTCACAATTCTGTCGTCGGTACTCATGTTCTCGTGCAGTACCACGGGTAAGACAATTTCGGATCAAAAAGGAGAAAAGCAGGCAGTCATATTTGCAGTGAATGATATGCATGCAGCCATTGATAATTTTCCAAGGCTCGCTTATATCGTTGACAGTCTTAGAGCTAAATACCCCGATATGCTGCTTGTCTCTGCCGGAGATAACCAGACCGGAAACCCTGTAAATGATCAGTATCCAGAAAAAGGGCTGCCGATGATAAGACTCATGAATGCTCTTAAGTTTAACCTGAGCGCCGTGGGAAATCATGAATTTGATACAGGACAGGAAGGATTCGGCTACCTGACACACAAGGCAGACTTTCCTTTTATCTGCGCCAATGTAAAGGAAAATGACTCCCTTAATGTAAAAATCAAACCCTACGAGATAATTAAATTGAAGAATGGCCTGAAATTAGCTTTCCTGGGACTGATCCAGATCAACCGAAACGGTATCCCTGATTCACACCCCGACAAAGTCAGAGGCTTTACCTTCGAATCAGCTTTTAAAATTGCTCCGAAATACCTGTGGCTCAGGGATAAAAGTGACATTTTCATAGCTCTTACCCATCTTGGATTTGAAAGTGATGTCAAGCTCGCAGAGACAATGCCTGCCGGTCTTGATCTGATCATAGGCGGACATTCCCACACAAGGATTGCCAAAGAGCAGGTCTTCAACAATATTTTAATCACACAGGCAGGCAGTAAGCTGAAATATGGAACACTTATAATCCTTACACGCCAGGAAGACGGGTCATTACAAAAGACAATGAAACTCCTCGACATAAATAAATCGGGGAAAGAAGATCCTACGATACGGACTATGGTTGATAAGTTTAATGATAACCCGGGTCTGAAAGAAATAATTGCAACAGCAACAGGTGATTTCACTTCGCATGAAGAACTGGGCTACCTGATGGCCGACGCTCAGCGGTCCGCAGCTAATGCTGATATGGCCTTTGTTAATACCGGCGGTGTTCGCATAAGCCACCTGGCTAAAGGTCCAGTTTCGGTAATGGATATCTATAAACTTGATCCTTTCGGTAACGCACTTGTTGTTACAGAGCTCACCGGTCATGAGATTATAGCCCTGCTGTCGGCTGCATATAAAATGGACGGCAGGCACCTGCCATATCCGTCCGGCGTAAATATTACAGTGAACAATGATGAAAATGGAACTCTTCCAAAAATATCTCTGTTTACTGAAGACGGGAAAGCCCTTGATCTTAATAAGACGTATTCAGTTGCCATGAATGATTATATGACCCAGGTATATAAGTACAAACATGCCGATCCGGGACATTCACTTTTTATAACCACTGCCGAGGCAACTGTCAGTTATCTGAAGAAAATCAAAAAGATTAAGAATTACAATGGAGTCAGCAGAATCCATTTTAACAACTGATTACCATATTATTACATGGTAACATTTTAGTCCGGTACAAGTAATCTTCTTCACAGTCTGAACAAGTAATATTATAAGTTTGTCAATAGAGGAGAAAGATCTGTTGAGAAACCGGTAATGTTTTTCATCTGAGATAATTGGTGGAAGACCCATTTTGAACTAATGGGACTAATTAAAATGTTGAAAAGGAGATTACATTATGAAAACAAAAAGTATTGAATCAGTGATACAGCCTCCTGAGATACACTGGGTAGGCAACGGGTTCAGGGTACACAACTTTATCCCCGGTGCAGAACTGCTCGCGATGGAACGTATGAATCCTTTCGTTATGCTGGATTATAACTCAAAACATTATTTCCCACCCTCAGAAAAGCCCAGAGGTGTCGGAGTACACCCACACAGGGGATTCGAAACAGTAACAATATCATATAAGGGCAGGATAGCACATCATGACAGCAACGGGGGTGGTGGAGTTATAGGTGAAGGTGATGTACAATGGATGACTGCAGCTTCCGGGGTCCTGCACAAGGAATATCATGAAGAAGAATGGAGTAAACAGGGCGGTGACTTTCATGTTGTTCAGTTGTGGGTAAACCTTCCTGCAAAATATAAAATGTCAAAACCCCGTTACCAGGCTATTTCTAAAAGTATAATGGGGAAAGTACAATTACCCGGTAATACAGGTATTGTAGAGGTGATATCCGGCTCATACATGGGAACGGACGGACCGGCAAGCTCATTCACTCCGGTGAATCTTTTTAATGCACATATCAGCAGAAACGGGAAAGCCGATTTTTCCTTTCCCGCCAACTATAATACAGCGCTCCTGGTTATTGAAGGAACAATTACAGTTAATGAAAAAGAAACAGTTGCTGCCGATAATTTTATTCTCTTCAGGAATGACGGAGAAAATTTTACAATAAGTGCTGTCGACAACAGCATAGTGCTGATAATGAGCGGAGAACCTATTAATGAACCAATTGCTGCCTATGGGCCATTCGTTATGAACACACGCCAGGAAATAATTCAGGCAATTGATGATTTTAACCAGGGAAAATTCGGATCACTTGAGGATTGATTGCTATCCCGGCCCGATATAAAATATTTTTTTAGTTATTTTGGCAGTTCCGGAGAGTTAATCCGGTATGATTTACGACGCTCCGATAATTGAAAAAGTCATTATACTATATATTATTTATTCTGTTGGTTTCCTGCTCCCCGGGAGACCATATAAGCTTTGAAAATATCCCTGTTGACGGAAAGCTTGATGCTTTTACAAATGAACTTCTCAGTCTTGGCTTCATAAAACAAAAGTCGTATGAAGAAAACCTAAGCAGAGTCAGCGGAACATATTGCGGCAAGAATTGTGTGATATCTGTTTTTGCGACACCTGAAACAAAATCAGCATACAAGGTAGTTGTTAATTTTCAAAAAGAACCACATGATTCTGTTAAGGTTACCTACCAGGACCTGAATAAGAGATGTGCTTCAATTTATGGAAAGGGTGCAAGCATATACCAACAGTTCCATAATTCTCCAAGATTTCTTTTCAATGAGCCAAAACTTATCAGGGAGCCCAGGCCGGGTGACTATACAAGATACCTGACACGATCAGGGACTATTATTCTTGAAGTCAGGTTGGATTACCTTTCTGTAACCTATATCGATAAGAGCAATAG
>DATFLA010000309.1:0-5114 GCA_035268305.1 Bacteroidales bacterium
GGCAAATATGCAATGATAAGCGACTCACTCCAGAAAGTTGAACATTCCGTGGAGGCAATGATTCCGTTTCTCCAGTATTTCAACAGGGATATTTCTATTGTACCTGTGCTTGTTCCTGCAATGAGTCCTGACCGTATGAAAGAATGCGGAAAGGCCCTGGCCGAAGCGGTAAGGGAGATGGCATTGTCGCATAACTGGGTGTGGGGCAGGGATTTTGCGATTGTAGTAACAACCGATGCTGTACATTATGGAAATGAAGACTGGGGTGGAACAGATTATGCGTTCTATGGTTGTGATGAAAAAGGAAATAAAAAAGCCCGGGACCATGAAGCTGAAATAATTGACAGTTGCCTGAAGGGTGCAGTTACACCAGGAAGAATAAATCTGTTCAGTAAATATACACTTGATCCTGATGATTATCATAAGTATAAATGGACCTGGTGCGGACGCTATTGTGTGCCGGTGGCATTATATACCGCATTTTATCTAAATAATGAAACTCCACTGGCCGGCGATCTTGTTGGTTACTCAACAAGCATAACCACTGAACATGTGCCCGTGGATGATTTGGGTATGGGAAGGACTGCCATAGCAACAGAATGTCACTGGGTGGGTTATGCTGCAGTAGGATACTGGTAGTTAGCAGTTAGTAGTTAGTAGTGAATAGTAATAAGTTCCCGATTGCTAACGGGATAGTAATGGAAATATATCGATAATGAAGAATCCGGTTATTTTTTTAGCAATATTTTTATCACTTATTTTATCATCGTGCCATAATAATGAAATAAGTGATTATCAGTCTGCAGCAGACAGTATTGCCAATAAATATGCTCCCGACAGGCGGATAGATCTATGTAATATTCAGGTAATGAAAAATAACGGATCTGTGGTCCTAAAGGGTGAGACTACCGTACCTGCTGCTAAATATGCATTAATTAAAGCTTTAAGTAAGCATGATATTAAACTTATAGACAGTATTATAACACTTCCTGATACTTCTGTAAACAAATTTTACAACGGGCTTGCTTCTTTAAGTGTTATAAACCTCAGGAAGGAACCGGATTATTCGGCAGAACTTGTTTCACAGTCACTGATGGGAACACCTGTCACAATGTTAAAAAAACAGGGATCATGGTATCTTGTCAGGACACCTGACAGGTATATAGCATGGACCGAGAGCTCCTCCCTTGTGTCCCTTACAAAAGTGGAAGCGGATGACTGGAAAAGAGCAGACAGGGTGATATATATGAAAAATACTGGATGGATTTATAATGAAAACTCTGAAGCATCTGGCGTTATTAGTGATATTGTTGCTGGAGATATACTTGTAAAAAACGGATTATCAGGAGTATATACAAAAGTCAGCTTGCCGGGTGGGAGAGAGGGCTATATAAGAAGCAATGACTGTATGGATTTCAGGAAATTCTGTAATCTGCCTCCACCCGACGGTGAACAGATAATCAAAAGGGCCGTGTCTCTGCTTGGTATTCCATATTTATGGGGAGGAACATCGCCAAAAGCTGCCGACTGCAGTGGATTTGTGCAGTCTATATATTTCATGAACGGTATTTTACTTATGCGGGATGCCTCTTTGCAGGCTTTACATGGCGATAGCATAGATATTTCAAACGGTTTCAGAAACCTTAAAAAAGGAGACTTGTTATTTTTCGGATACAAAGAAAATGGCAGAGAACATGTTATTCATGCTGCAATTTACATGGGAAATAATGATTATATTAATTCCGCGGGCTGGGTAATGATAAACAGCCTTGATTCAACAAAATCCAATTTCAGCAGTTACAGGTTAAACAGCCTATTGTTTGCAAGGAGGATCATTGGAGCCAAAGAGCAACATGGTATCACAAGATTGTCAGGGAGTTCACTGTACCGGTGAATTCAAAGTAAAAAGAAATGTAAAATAATATAAATAAAGTAATTAAGAATGAAAACTAGAAGGGAATTTCTAAGGAACTGCGGATTGCTGGCAGGAGGTGCAGGTATTTCCTATTCAGGACTTACCGGGATTGATTTTCCTGGATTATTACCCGATACCCAGGAAAAACATGTAATGAAACTCAGTTTTAAACCTCATGAGCTTCATCTTAAGCACGTTTTTACTCTTGCCACAAGTTCCAGGACAAGTACTCCGGATATGCTTACAGAGATTCAATACGGCGATATTACCGGGTATGGTGAGGCAAGCATGCCGCCTTACCTGGGTGAAAGTATTGATACTGCAACAGCATTTCTCAGCAAAGTGGACCTGACACACTTTAAAAGTCCCTTTCTTGTTGAAGATATTGTCCGCTACCTTGATAGTCTTGCACCCGGCAATTATGCAGCAAAAGCTTCGGTTGACATTGCTCTTCACGACCTGATAGGAAAAATTATGAAACAGCCATGGTACAGGATATGGGGGCTGGATCCTGCACGAACGCCAAATATTTCATTTACTATTGGGATTGATAAACCGGATGTTGTGCGGCAAAAGGTAAAAGAAGCCGCTCCATACAGGTTACTTAAGGTAAAGCTTGGCCAGGATAATGACAAAGAGATGATAACCACAGTCAGAAGTGTGACTGACAAGCCTATTTGTGTTGATGTAAACCAGGGCTGGACCGACAGGAATAAAGCACTTGATTTGATAAAATGGCTGAGCGACAGGGGAGTAGTATTTGTTGAGCAGCCTATGCCTAAAACGAACCCGGAAGATATTGCATGGCTCACCAGTCGCAGTCCATTACCCATTATGGCCGATGAAGCATTTCAGACCCTGGATGATTTTAAAAAAATACAGGGTATATACAGTGGTGTTAACATTAAACTGATGAAGTGCGGTGGCATGAATGCAGCATATAAAATGGTAAGCGTTGCAAGGGCACTGGGAATGAAAGTAATGATAGGCTGTATGACTGAGACTTCTTGTGCTGTAACGGCTGCTGCCCAGCTTTCCCCGTTGGTTGATTGGGCTGATCTTGATGGTAATCTTTTGATTGACAATGATGTTTATGATGGTCTGAAAATAGTTAACGGTAAAATAGTCTTAACCGACAGACCAGGAATAGGAATAATAAAAATCTGATCTCTATGAAAAAAAGAAGAATTATCAATGGTATACTGCTACTCCTGGTAGCTATACTGATTGGAGGTATTCTGTACCTTAACAGCCTGATGCCCATTATTACCGGATATGCAGCTAAAAATCTTTGTTCCGATGTTTTTGTATCAGACAGGAAACCGGCTGATGTTGAGGCGATTGACCTGAATTTTTCATTCATACGATACACAAAGAATGAAGTCAACTATGAGGATAGCAGCGTGGTAAGTAAGTTCCTCTGGAGTTCTTCCAAAGCAGTTAACCGTAAAGGTTTCGGCAGCACACTCCTGAGAGGACTTACCGAAGCGGATTTGAAAAAAATAAAATTTCCTTCCGGGACCGCACCGGCGTATTCGCAGGATAGCCTTGCATGGCCATTGGGTAATGTTTTACCGGACACCTCAACAGGTATTAACATGGTTAAGCTGGGTGAAATATCCAAACAACTCATTAATGAGAATGCATATAAAGGTGATGCATTTGCTTTTATAGTTCTGCATAAAGGGATACCGGTAGCAGAGGCTTATAAGCCTCAGTTCAGTAACCGGACAAGGTTCCTGAGCTGGTCGATGGCAAAGAGCTTTACAAATGCTATGGTTGGAATTCTTGTAAAGGAGGGTAAGATGGATGTGAACGATCCTGCCGGAATTGATGAATGGAAGAAAGACGACAGAAGTACAATTACTATTAATAACCTCTTACAGATGCAAAGCGGTCTTAAATGGAACGAGGACTATGGTGCCAGGTCCGATGTGACGGTGATGCTTCACGAGGAGAGCAGTATGGCCAAATATGCTTATGACAAGCCTCTGGATCATGATCCGGGAACTTACTGGAGTTACTCATCAGGAACTGCCAATATAGTAAGCTATATAATCAGGAAGCAGTTTCCAGATGACTCATCTTATTATTCATTTTCACGTACTGAGTTTTTTAATAAAATAGGAATACCTGATGCAGTTTTTGAAGTGGACCCAAGCGGAACAATGGTTGGTTCATCATATCTATATGCCACGGCGCGTGACTTTGCAAGGTTCGGTTTGTTATTCCTCAACGATGGTGTATTTAACGGGCAGAGAATTTTACCTGAAGGGTGGGTGAAATATACAACCACACCGGCTTCGGCAAGCGGCAATGCTTATGGTGCATTTTTCTGGCTGAACAGGGATAAAAAATTTCCATCCGCCCCCGGTAATATGTATATGTGTGAAGGACATGACGGTCAGCAGATTTTCATCCTGCCGGACCAGCAACTTGTTGTTGTTGTACTGGGCTATTCCCCACAACCCGTTGGAATGGATTGCGACAGGCTGCTTAAGGATATATTAAGTGCATTAGACTGACCTGAGACTGTAAATGACTAAGAAAAGGATATACAGGAAAAGAACAGCCCCGATTGACCTGCCTTGCAGGAAAACAATTTACCATTCAAGGGAGGAAGCTGAAGATATGATAAAATATATAAATGAAACAAGGGTAACAAAGGAGATCAGGGCTTATAAATGTGAAATATGCGGATTCTGGCACCTGACAAGCAAAATTGACTGAGTTGTTCTGAACAAAAACACTTTGTAATTGATTTAATATCTGGAAACAGGTTAATAACAAAATAAATTAAAAGCTATGCTTGAAAAAATTGAACATTATGACGACAATGTACTCGCAATCGAAGTGATTGACGGGTTTACAGAAACAGATGAGCTTATCTGCCAGAAATTCTTCCATGAAAAACTTGAAAAAGGCTATGATAAAGTGAATGTTCTTGTTAAACTCGATGAGATGAAGATCTCCAACAGCAATGCAAAGGCTTTTTTTGAGGATACAATCTGGGCCCTCAGAAATTATAAAAAACTCGGACATCTTGCAATTGTGGCTCATTCAAATGTTATTAAGGCTTTTGTGCCGATAGATAACCTGTTCTTTCAGAGAGCCAAAGAGGGCAGGGAAGAGAGATATTTTGATGTCTCACAGATGAAGGAGGCAATGGCTTTTGTGAACCGTAAGTAAAAGTCATTAA
>DATFLA010000310.1:0-4730 GCA_035268305.1 Bacteroidales bacterium
TTCCGGGGCCTTTACAACAACTGTATCGCGTATTATAACTGTATCGGGTTTAGCTACAGGTACGGGAATGGTGTCGCGAGGTGCCGGTAAAATTTTCCCCTCATAAATATCAAGGCCTCCGTTTCCACCTCTACGGTTGGATGAAAAATAAAAAGTACTGTCATTAACAGGAGAAGGAAAATAAAAGATATCATCCCATACTGAATTCACCGGGTACCCGCAATTCCTTACTGCTCCCCATTCACCATCCTGTCCCCTTACACTAAAGAATATATCATACCCGCCAATAGAATTATGCCCTTTGGAACTGAACCAGAGCGTATCGCCCGATGAGGAAAGTCTTACACCCTCCTCATCATAACGGGTGTTTATCATACTGCCTGCATTGACCGGTTTTGACCATTTCCTCCCGTTAAGCTTCCTAATGAAATATATATCTTTCCCGCCTATATTTACCTTACCCCTGTCAGAAATATAATATATTTCACTTCCTGAAGGACTTATACAAAATGATGTTTCGGATCCTGATGAGTTGACAGGAAAAGGCAGTTTGCCCGGCTTTCTCCAAATACCGTTCTTTTTCTCGGATACTTTAATATCACCCCCGCTTTCTGAACCATCATAAACATATAATTTATCACCTTCACCATTGATATACAAAGGAGCCTCACAATATTTTGTGGTAATATCTTTTCCTGCCAAAGCCGCACCTCCCCATACACCATTGTCATTATGAGATATATAAATATTCTCATCATACTTCATGTCGGAATGAGAAAAAGACCTTACGGTCCAACGTCTTGATGCAAAATACATTGTATTCCCATCGGCTGTAAGTATCGGGGAATAATCGTCGCTTTCCGAATTAATTGATGTACCTGGATTGGTAATATCAATCCTGAGAGTATCGGCTGTTATCTCGAGAGCAGAATTACATTCATCAAGATACTTATCAGTAAGTGCAATTAAAGCCGCGGAATGTTTAGGATCGGCAGAGTCTTTATATGCTGTGAATTTGCCTATGGCATCCTCAAACTTTCCGTTATACTGTAATGCACGGCCGGTAAAGAACAGAATATCATCCGTAACATCAGGTTTAAACTCAAGGGCATTCAGCAGGAAACCGGATGCCTCTTCCTTATGATCTGAGAAAAGGGCTGATATGCCTGTCCTGTAATTCAGTTCCGGGTCGGAATTGTTATATACAATAGCCTGCAGGTATTCATCGAAGGCTTTGGCGTAAGAAGCCCCGCCCTGGCTGTAATATTTATCTCCTTCCTTTACATGTTTCCATGCATCAGCGAAACCTGTTTTTCCCGTATTGAATTCCTTTTTGCCTATAGTAACGTCCGTTTGCCCTTCTGCCACAAGTGAAAAAAGCAGAAATAAGATTGCCATTAGTTTTGAAAAGTATTGCATATCATTCCGTTTTTATCACTATAAAAATAACATAAAAAACTTCTTAACTGTCAAGGAAGAGCAATTTAAATGGATCGCAAAAAAATATTGCTATATTTGTTTAGTAGTAAATCACAAACAATAACATCCATCCGATGGATTATAAACTCATCAATCCCGAATATCTCCATAGTGTTTCGGGAGGCGACCTCGAAACGGAAAAAGAGATAATTGAAATGTTCCGGGAACAGTCAGAAGAGATATATAAAGAATTCATTGCAAAGCTTTCCGAAAAGAACTATACAATGCTTGGCCAGCTGGCACATAAAGCCAAGTCGTCAGTAGCCATAATGGGCATGGAAGATCTTGCAGCAGTGCTTAAAACATTTGAACTTCAGGCCAAGGAATCTAAAGAACCCGGGAAGTACGAAGCATATATAAAAAGATTCAAATCGGATACCGACTCTGCCGTGCGTGAGCTGGAGGATTACCTGAACATTTAACAGGCCCGGAGGATGATAAGCATTGATAAAACAGGTGGCATAGAAAGGGTAACATTTAACGTTGACAGGATAGACGCCCTCATTACAGAAGATATAAAAGAGGGTATCATGAAATCATTTGATACCCCCCGGGCAAAAGTTATCATTGACCTTAAGGGAGTACAGTATATCGACAGTTCAGGATTCGGCTCTTTTCTTGCCCTGTTAAAAACAGCCAGGAACAACTATGGTACTATTAAGTTTGCCAATCCCGAACCACGTATTATGGAAACCATCCGGACACTACATCTTCATACTTTGTTCCAGATCTATGACGACATTGAGTCGTGTATAGAATCTTTCAACTGACCGGTAATTGCTTATTGCTTTCTGAAGATAAGTCTGTCATCTTCAGCTTCAACCAGTATATTGTCATTTTTTGACACACTTCCCCCTATTATTTCCTTTGACAGCTCATTAACCACTTCTTTCTGAATAAGACGTTTAACCGGACGTGCTCCGAGCTGGGGATCATAACCCCTGTTAGTAAGCCAGTCTGCTGCTTTATCAGTTACAGTAAGTTTAAGATTGTAATCGTGAAGCATGGTTTCGATATAATTAAGCTGCATCACTACTATCTCCCTTACCTGTTTCCATGTAAGAGGTGTGAACATAACTATTTCATCCACCCTGTTAAGGAATTCAGGTCTCAGCGACCGGCGCAGCAACATCATTATCTCTTTTTTCAGCTTTTCCTCTTCCCCCTGCGGCATCTTATCACTCCAGGCATCCATCCTGTCTCTTATTATATCGGAACCCAGGTTTGATGTCATTATAATGATTACATTCCTGAAGTTAACTGTACGGCCTTTATTATCTGTCAGTCGGCCTTCATCAAGCACCTGCAGCAAAAGATTAAACACGTCAGGATGGGCTTTCTCAATCTCATCAAGCAACACCACAGAATAAGGCTTATGCCTTACTGCTTCAGTAAGCTGTCCTCCTTCATCATAACCTACATAGCCGGGAGGAGCACCTATCAGCCGCGACACCGAATGTCTCTCCTGGTATTCTGACATATCAATTCTTGTCATCAGGTTTTCATCATTAAAGAGAAATTCAGCCAGGGCTCTTGCCAGCTCTGTCTTGCCGACACCGGTGGTACCCAAAAAGATGAAAGACCCCACCGGCTTCTTCTGATCCTGCAGACCGGCCCGGGATCTCCTTACTGCATCAGATACCGCAGCTATTGCTTCATCCTGTCCCACCACTCTTTTATGCAACTCTTCCTCAAGCCGGAGCAGTTTTCCCTTTTCACTCTCCATCATACGCGAGACAGGAATACCGGTCCATTTGGATACAACAGCAGCAATATCCTCCGATCGTACCTCTTCCTGTATAAGAGAACCCTTACTTCTTTTTTTATCTATCGTATCCTTCAGTTCTGCTATTTCCTTTTCCAGCTCAACAATCTTCCCGTAACGTATCTCTGCAACCCTGCCATAGTCACCGCTTCTTTCTGCCTTTTCCGCTTCAAAACGAAGAGCTTCAACCTCTTCCTTTCTTGTCTGTACCTTTTCAATCATTTCTTTTTCAGATTTCCAGTCAGCCTTCAGTGCATCTCTTCTGGCCTGCAAATCTGCCAGCTCTCTCGAGATTTTCCCGGATTTGATAGTATCGCCATCGCGTCTTATGGCCTCCTTCTCTATCTCGAGTCTCGCTATAGTACGTTCAGCTTCATCTATCTCCTCAGGCACAGAATTCATTTCAAGTCTGAGCTTGGATGCAGCCTCATCGATAAGGTCAATGGCTTTGTCGGGCAGAAACCTGTCGGTAATATACCTTGTTGAAAGATCAACAGCGGCTATTATTGCTTCATCCCTGATAATAACCTTATGATGTGTCTCGTATTTCTCCCTGATACCGCGTAGTATTGAAATAGAATCGGCCCTGTCGGGTTCATCCACCATTACTACCTGGAAACGTCTCTCAAGAGCTTTGTCCTTTTCAAAATACTTCTGGTATTCACTAAGAGTTGTTGCGCCTATGGCACGCAGATCGCCCCTCGCCAGTGCAGGCTTAAGAATGTTTGCCGCATCCATGGCTCCTTCAGATTTACCAGCACCCACAAGTGTATGTATCTCGTCAATAAAAAGTACAATATTACCATCTGAACCAATAACCTCGTTTACAACAGATTTTAGCCGTTCTTCAAATTCTCCCTTGTACTTGGCTCCTGCAATAAGTGCACCCATATCGAGAGAATAAATGACCTTCGATTTAATATCCTCTGGAACATCTCCCCTAATTATCCGGTGTGCCAGTCCTTCAGCTATTGCCGTCTTACCAACACCCGGTTCTCCTATCAGCAGAGGATTATTTTTTGTTCGCCTTGTGAGTATCTGGAGAATACGCCTTATCTCTTCGTCCCGCCCAATAACTGGATCAAGTTTGCCCGACCTTGCCCTCTCATTCAGATTTATGGCAAACCTGTTAAGTGAATTAAATGTATCTTCAGAAGTCTGACTTTCCACCGATGCTCCTTTTCTTAGTTCTGCAACAGCAGCTTTAAGTTCCTTCATCGTAACTCCATTATCCTTCAGTACCTGCGAAACCCTGTCACCCGCATCAAGGATACCCATCAGCAGGTGCTCTGTAGATACAAATTTGTCCTTCATCTTTGAAGCATGATCATTTGCTTTCCTGAATGCTTCCGATACATGATTAGAGATATAAGCATCGCCCCCGGAAACCTTGGGATATTTATCAATAAGAATGTCAAGCTCTTTTTCAAGATTGGAAGTATTTATACCCAGCTTACCAAAGATGAATCCGGTAATACTTTCTGCC
>DATFLA010000311.1:0-3041 GCA_035268305.1 Bacteroidales bacterium
GTACTGATACTACTGATCTTTAAAATTTCATTAATGAAAAAACAATCTATTTTTTTATCTCTGTCGATAATATTTTTTCTGGCTCTTGCAGCCACTCTAAATGCCCAGGAAAAGGACTGCAAGGTTCTTATGAAAAGTATAAGCGGCACATACAGCGGTGGCTGCAAAAAAGGACTTGCTAACGGTTATGGGAAAGCACAGGGTACCGACAGCTATGAAGGCCAGTTCAAAAAAGGATGGCCCAACGGTACCGGAACATATAAATGGAGTACAGGAGAGACATATACAGGAGACTGGATAAATGGTGTAAGAGACGGCAAGGGTAAATATGTTTCTAACGCCCAGGGGAGGGATTCGGTTCTTTCGGGATATTGGAAGCATGATAAATATGTCGGGGAGAAACCTTTCCAGTCTTATGTAATAGAGTACAGAAACAGTATTGGAAGGGTGTCGTGTATAAGAGTTGGTGACAGGCCATATATACGTTACGTTTTCTCAAGAAATGGTGAACCTTCAAACCAGTTAATAGGAGGGCTTTTGTTACAGGGCAGCTCCGGATCAGAAAAGACAAGCACATCATTTACCGGATATGAACAGGTCACCTTCCCTTTTTCTGGGAAAGTAACATTCACTGCACCTAATGCATGGATGTCGGCAACACTGCACTGCGAACTCAGACTGACTATCAATGAACCCGGTTCGTGGGTTGTGACAATGTTCTTTTGAAAGTAAGACAGAAAGCCCGGTCTAGCCCGTTTTAAGGTTTACAAGTTCAAGCTTTGTCGTTGTTGCCCGCAGAATCCTTATTGTGAAGCTGCCAATCCTGACGATCTCGTTGGTTGAAGGTATGCTGCCATGATAATACATTATCATGCCGGCCAGGGTTTCATAATCATCCTCTTCGGGAAGCTTTAGGTTATATTTATCGTTAAGGTAGTCTATCTCTATACGACCTGAAAGTATATATTCCCCGGGACTGATTACTCTTTCTATCAGATCATAAGTATCGTGTTCGTCTTCTATGTCACCCACTATCTCTTCAAGAACGTCTTCTATAGTGACCATGCCCGATGTTCCTCCGAACTCGTCAACAACAAGTGCAATGTTCTTTTTTTCGGCCACAAAAATCCGTAGCAGTTTATTGGCAGGCATGGTCTCAGGGACTATAGCCAGTTTCCTGATCATTGATTTAATATCGGAAGGTTTCCTGAAGATATCTTTCAGTTCAAAATAACCAATTATATTATCAATTGATTCCTGGTAAACAAGTATCCTCGAGAGTCTTGTGTCGATAAATTTCTCTCTTAATTTTTCTATACTCGTGGTTGATTCAACTGCCTCAATTTCAGTTCTTGGGATCATGCACTCACGAAGTTTCACATTCGAAAAATCAAGGGCATTCTGGAAGATTCTGAAATCATGCTGCCTGATCTCCGATTCTTCTTCATTCTGCTTACTCAGGTTGACAAAATGATCGAGATCAATCTTGCTGAATACAATATTCTCCTGCTTCTTTTCTCCCGGTTTGATTCTGAAGATTATACGAATAACAAAATTTGAAGCGGCAAGTGTTGCTTTGCTTATCGGGTAGAAGAGGAAAAAGAAGAAAAGTGTGGGGATACTCAGAAATTTAAGGAAAAAGTTGGGTGAGATAACGAAAACTGTCTTGGGAAGAAACTCTGCAACAAATAATATTATTGCAGTTGACATTACTGTATTTATTATTAATATCAGAAGATCCGATGCAATAACCGGCTTAAGAACAGGCTCAAGTAATTTCGTAAATACAAGACCGTAAACGACAAGTGAGATGTTATTACCGATCAGCATTGTTGCTATGTATTGCCCGGGATTATCACTAAATAATTTCACAATACCCGATCCGAATACTCCCTGTTTTTTATCAAGTTCAATCCTGAGCTTGTTGGAAGCAACAAAAGCTATCTCCATACCGGAAAAAAACGCAGACAGAACAACTGCGAGAAATATTACAACAACTCCGCTCATATTCCAAATTTAACTCTTTTTTCTTTGCTTGTGTCTTAAACGGGCAAAGAGAAACGAAATAAGAGCCATTATTGCAAAAATAAATATTTTACTGCCTCCATTGTTAACTGCATAATGAATACCAAGAATTACAGAAAGTATCCCGGTACTTAACCAGATTATTTCGAGGATGAGCAGCGAACTATTCCTCATTGTCAAGGTATATTGTTGCACTTACTTTTTTGATTTTCCTGTGTTCCAGATGGGTATCTGACTCGAAACCGTAACCCTGTATTATCTGGTCCGTACTTGATATTTTTACAAACCTGTCAGTATATATCAGATCCTTATCCTCATTCCAGTAAAGAAGTTCTGTTTCAAGTTTGTCGTGATCCTTGTTTATCACAACCACGCTGTCTTTAAGTTCCCAAAGGTTCTCTTTTTGTGTATATTTTGCATATTTAGCCGTAACCTCACCCACAGTATCCTCTATTCCTTTGAAGAGAGTTACCTTAATACCTTTTCGGAATTCTGTATAAGGAGTTTCTTTATTATCGTACTGCTCCATAAGAGGTGATGACAAAATAAGCTGAACTTTACCTGAGTCGGTAAAAACAGTTTCAAAATTTTTTGCAGATAGTGACGGCATCGACAGGAGATCTGATTTCGGAATTTCGTTTGCTCTCTTTTCGCATGATATAAGCAAAGTGCCAATCAGCGATATCAGTGCAATAAAATGGATTTTATATTTTGCCGGGAAACTCATGATCAACATGATAAGAAATTTCTTTCTAATCATACTTGCGTTTCAGGAACCAGTAATCATAGAGATTTATGCTAACGCCAAGAGTAAAAATATTCTCCGTGTGCAGGCTATTTGAAAGAGAACCTGATTTACGGGTATAATCAAAAAAGATATTTGCCTTCAGTGACGATGAAGTCGCCACCGATCTTCTTACAGGGATGCCCAGACCGGCACTTACTCCCATTTCCTTGATCTGTTCACCGTTGATGACCAGGTAATTATCTCCCATATGACCTCCTATCCTGTATTC
>DATFLA010000312.1:0-2117 GCA_035268305.1 Bacteroidales bacterium
TTACCGGGTTACAGGCACAGGCAGCAAGAGGCTGGTATAGCCCTGATTCTGTTTCAAAATCTGTTTCTGATTTCAGAAGGTGTGTAACAGAAGATATGCAGGTAAAAGAGCTGGACGGAAGCGACCTTTCTGAAGCAGCTAATACAAGCGCCGGTATTTACAGTGATTTCGGAACAGGAAGGATCTTCCAGGATTCGCCGTTACGATATATAGATATGTCAGGCATGGTGGATATGTACAGGATACCAAAATACTCCTATTTCTTTTGGAAAGCATTTTTCTCGGTGAAACCGGTTGTCTTTGTGGAGCCTGACAATTGGATCCCTGAAAAAAGAGGGAGTAAGCATAACATAACAGTTATCTCAAATTGTGATAAGCTGGAATTAAAGGTCAATGGAATAAGCAAAGGTGTGTTGTCTACTGCCGGGACGGATAATAATGTGGTAACATTTAAGGATATTACTGTCGAAGAGGGAGTTCTTTCAGTAACCGGCACAAAAAGCGGGAAGGAGACGACATACACTTTAAAAATGGGAGGGGAAGCGGCACGTGTGAAAGTAACAGCCTCATCAAAATCAATTGCAGCTGTTCCCGGATCTATTGTCATCATAAAGTCAGATATTGTTGATGGTAATGGTAACGAAGTATTTGGTGCTTCAAATGCAATCAGGTGGTCGGTGAGCGGACCCGCTGTGCTTGTCGGACCGGAGTTTTATGAATCTGAATCGGGAAGGCACGACAGGGAGGAAGGGATAGGTTATACTGAAATGCCGGTTTCGAATGTCATAAGATCAACAGGCAAACCGGGCGTTATATGTGTGACTGTTTATTCCAGCGGACTGGCTTCTGATTCTGTTAAGATTACCGCAAAAAATACAAAAGCAGATTACAGCATAATAGGCGAACCGGTACTTGATCCTTATGGAAGAAATAAGGTAACAAGGCCCGGCATAATCTACGACAGGGTAAGGGAACAAAAAAGGGAAATTAAGTATACAACAGCTGATTTTAATCCTGGAACATTATCACTAGCCGGCTATAAATCGGCATTGGCCGCCTTTATTGTTAAGAATAACAGTAATGTGGATACTGCATCCGTTGAGTTCAGATCACTTGTTAATATACTGGGCCGACAGTTATTCTATAATAAAGGTATATTGACAGCCGGTGATTACAATTACAATGTGGGTCATTTTAACAAATGCCGTATAATTCTGGGGTATATAAAAAGTACAAAATTGCCCGATCTCTTTAAAGAAGGTCTCAGAAGTTATTATGCAGATGCCATAATAATGAAAGGAGTTGAAAAAGATGCCGAAGATGAAATGAACTGGATGAACTGGATTCCTTCAGGAGGTACAGTGGTCTATTCAGCAGTAAAGGGCGAAAAAGATTACCCTGAGGGAGCAAAAACTACTGAGAGTACCGATCTTTCCGATCTTATTGCTCTTGTATATCCTGTTTACAGGAAGTTCTCCGATGAGGCAAAGGCAAGAGCCCTTTCATTTATCGGCAGGATGAACCCCTGGGTCAGGCAGGTTTATAACGGCAGCAATGATGCCGGTTCGGGCGGTTCTGATGCTCCTTATTCATACAAGGCTGAAAAAGGGAAGCCGATACTTATTCCGGAGCTTAAATTCATATCTGAATAGGAATAGTAAATATTTGCTGATTAAAACATTAGTGAAGCTAAAGGAGCCTTTCACCATGTTATTTTTAAACCTAATTGGTTGCCAGAGGTCGTCAGGCTGAATTCAGATTGTATCTTATCTGTGTTACCGGCCACGTACTTTGTATTTTCCATGAGTCTCCTGTGATGATTCACTACCTGTCTCCCGCAGAAGTAGCCCAGGACGGCTCCTGCAAAAACATCTGATAACCAGTGCCTGTGCTCGGTTAGTCTTGATATACCGACAAGTGTAGCTGCAGAGTAGCTTATTACAGGGATGGCTTTTTTGTCGCTGTACTGCATTGCAAAAACGGTAGCAATGGAGAAGGCAGTAGCAGTATGACCCGATGGAAATGATTCAAATGCTGCACCCGGCTTATCTTTAGCCAGGTCGTTCCTGTATTGTGCAAATGGCCCGTACCAGTGCCCTGCAACCGAACTGCCTGTT
>DATFLA010000313.1:0-3090 GCA_035268305.1 Bacteroidales bacterium
GTGAGGGACCTTCATGTCAGCAATAATTCAGAATGTACCTCTCTGAAATGCCTCCTCGATAATATCCTGGCCGGCAAATCATTGTATTATTATATCGATCCTTCCGGTAATGTAGTAATTACTGCAAATTATGCTGTAAAAGCATCATCTGTACCAGCTGCGGATGCAGATAAATTCATGGCACCTACAGAGTACGGATCTACTGAGGGATCACAGGTAGCCGGAGGTAATTCTTACACAGAGGTTGGTAACCCGGCTGAGAAAAATATGCCGGGCAATGTGACACTGTCGGGTTATATCACAAATAAAGATACAAAAGACCCTGTTGCTGGTGTTACTGTCTTTGTACAGAAGCTGTCGGCAGGGACCGTATCAAACCAGTTCGGCTATTATACTCTTAACCTGCCAAGGGGAGCACACCAGGTATCATTTTCATTCATAGGGATGAAGAATAAGATTGTCAACCTTAACCTGTATGGCAGTGGCGAGTTGAACGTTGATATGACAAGCGTACTTATACCTCTTAAGGAGACAGTTATATCGGCTCAGAGGAGTATGACGCTTCAGCGCTACGAGGTAGGAGCGGAAAAGATAAACATAACCTCCTTCAAGCTCCTCCCTACTTCTATGGGTGAATCTGATATTATCAAGAATATAATGCTCATTGCCGGGGTACAATCGGTTGGAGAAGGATCAGCAGGATTTAATGTGCGTGGAGGTTCAGCCGATCAGAACCTTATACTTCTCTACGGGGCCCCCGTATATAATTCGTCTCATTTCTTCGGCTTCTTCTCTGCTGTAAATTCCGACATAATAAAGGATGCAACCCTGTATAAAGGTGGTATCCCTTCACGCTACGGGGGGAGGATATCATCTGTGCTTGACATTGGTACAAGGGAAGGCAACAGGCAGAAGTTCGGAGGCAGTGCCGGAATAAGCCCGATTACAACACATTTTCTTGTTGAGGGACCTATTAAGAAAGATACATGTACATTCATTCTCTCGGGAAGAACAACATATTCAAACTGGGTGCTGGGACTGGTCCGGGATCCATCGATAAAAAACAGCCGTGCATCCTTTTATGACCTCAACGGGACAATTACATATGATATAAACAGGAACAATAAACTTGAGATTTCTTCATATCTCAGTCATGATGCTTTCCGTTTTAACTCGGATACTGTTTACAGCTATGATAATAAGATTGTCGCATTAAAGTGGAGGCATTTTTTCAACACCAGGTTCCTGTCCACAATGTCACTTAACAGCAGTTCCTATGATTATAATATCTCAAGCGAAAGGGTGGCAAGCGAATCATTTAATCTGGCTCATAAAATAAGCAGCACAGGCTTTAAATCTGACTTTAATCTCTTCCTTGGCCGTAATGAATTCAATTTTGGAGCCGATTTTAATTTCTATTCAGTGCTCCCCGGTAGCTACCAGCCACTAAACGATTCTTCACTTGTGGTACCTGATGCGATAGAGAGGGAGAGAGCACTTGAAGCATCACTGTATGTCGATGATAAATTCATACTTAATGACGTCCTTTCCGTTAATGTCGGGATGCGTTTATCGTCTTATTTTGACTTCGGACCACAGGCGGTGATGGTATATAACCCGGAGTTTTCAAAGAGCAATGCTACAATTATCGACACTGTCAATTATGCTTCAGGAAAGGTGATAAAAAAATATGGTGGTCCGGAGCTTAGAGCCTCCCTCAATTTCAGGCTGTCGGAGAGAAATTCACTTAAACTGAATTATAACAGGACCAGGCAATACGTTCACCTGCTGTCCAATTCAACCTCTATATCTCCTACAGATACATGGAAGTTATGTGATTATTATCTTAAGCCTGAGATAGGCGACCAGTATGCTGTTGGTTTCTACAGGCTTATGTTCAATAAGAGTTATGAGTTTTCGGCTGAGACCTATTTCAAGACAATAAAAAATATAGTTGACTTTAAAGCAGGAACTGACCTTGTGATGGATAAACATATCGAAAAGGATGTTGTCGATATGAAGGGTAAGGCATACGGCCTGGAGCTTGTAATGACTAAAACAGCGGGTAAGGTGCGTTATAGCATTGGCTATACCTATTCCAGGATCTTTATAAAAAGTCTGGGCGTGTTCAGCGATGAGTTTATTAACGGTCAAACCTGGTTCCCTGCAAATTATGATAAACCAAATGATCTTGTTGTAACATTTAATTATTTGTTCTCCAGAAGGATAAGTCTGTCGGCAAATTACACATACAGTACAGGAAGACCTATCACGTACCCGGTTGCAAGTTATTACATCGGTGATAAACTGCTTGTTGACTATTCCAACAGGAACAAATACCGTATTCCCGATTATTCAAGACTGGATATCTCACTCAGGGTGGGCGGAAATCTTAAATCGCACCGGATTGCACATCCAAACTGGACATTCTCGGTATATAACCTGCTTGGACGTGAGAATGTATATTCAATATATTTCAAGCAGGAGGGGAACCGTGTATTAGGGTATAAACTTTCAGTATTCGGCCGGGCCATACCGTCCGTGACATTCAGTTTTGATTTTTAAGTGTAATGAAGCGCTTTTTAAAAATATTGCCAATCTTGCTGCTGTTAATGATAACAGGGTGCATAACACAATTTTATCCGGAGACAAATGAGAGTAGTGACATCCTTGTTGTGGAAGGACTGATTACGGACCAATATGAACCCTATACAATTACTTTGACCAACTCGATTCCACTTGGGGAGTCTCAGAATGCAGTTCCACTGACAGGTTGCAGTGTTTCGGTAACGGATGATCTTGGTAATGTTTATTATTTCCCCGAATCTGAAGATGGTACCTACGTTTCCAATCCTTCCCTTTTCAAGGGAGAGACAGGCAGATCATATATACTTCATATAAAAAGAAACACCAAGTTGGGATATCATGTGTATGAGTCATCTCCTGTTACAATGAAATCTGTTCCTCCGATAGACAGTATCTATTATGAGAAAGTGGTAATACATAAAGCTGATCCATGGACGCAGTTAAAGGAAGGGTGCCAGATTTATCTCGATACAAAGGATCCGACAAATACATGCAAGTATTACA
>DATFLA010000314.1:0-9517 GCA_035268305.1 Bacteroidales bacterium
TCAGCATTTGACATAACAGCAATAGCCTGGTTACCGAATGTCATCGCAGCCGATCCTGTCAGTGTGGCAATATCAATTATTATCTCAGGCGAATACTTTGATGCATAACTAATTGCATCGGCAAGTATCAGTCTTCCTTCGGCGTCGGTATTGCCAATCTCCACAGTCATGCGATTATGCATTGTTATTATGTCGCCCTGAGCATAGGCATTCCCACCGGGACGATTGTCTGTGGAGGGTACGAGGCCGATGATATGGATTGGAAGAGCAGCTTTTGCAACACTATACAGAACACCGGCTACTGTGGCGGCACCAGCCATATCGCCTTTCATACCCACCATAAAATCTCCAGTTTTTATATTAAGACCCCCTGTGTCGTAAACAACTCCTTTACCAACAAGTACCACTGGCTTGCTGTTAACAGACTTTGCTGGTTTCCATTCAAGAATACAGAACACGGGCGGATCAACGGAGCCCTTGTTGACAGCAAGAAGTCCTCCCATTTTAAGAGCTTCTATTTTACCTTTGTTGAGAACCTCAACACTGAAACCGGCCTTATCGCCCAGCTTCTTTATCTCCCTGGCTAGGCCTGCGGCATTAAGGTGATTAACAGGTTCATTAATAAGATCGCGTGTAAAATAGACAGCGTCTGTAAGGTTGGTAAGCCAGTTAACATCCTCTTCTTCAATATCACCATGAAGCAATAACCGCGATGGATAGTTTTTATTCTTCTCACCGTTGCCTGTCTTATACCTGTCGAAGGAATATATGCTTAATAAAAGCCCCTCGGTAAAATCCTCCACCGCCCCTTTATATGCTTCATGGGATGTTACAACAAGCTCCTGGTGGTTATTTTCTTTTAATGATTTCTTAAGATTATAGGCAGTTTTCCGTAGCTCCTCCCTGACCTTGTTTTGTGGAATATCCTCCCTGATCCTGACAATATAAGTACATTTATAGTAGGAATTTATAATAATGTATTCATCCTTATCAGCTAAATGTCTTCTTACATATTCTGCCTCCGACTTTGTCAGGGGGATGCTTTCAGGAACAAGATCTGTACCGAGAATTAAAACAACTGATTTATCAGGGCTTATCTGAGATATCTTCTGTATTACAGGTTTCATTTTATGAGCTCTGTTTTTTGAAGATGTAAAGTTAATTAAAAAATTGAATGTTTAGTTTCCAAAACATTACCTTTGCTCCATTAACTGAGGATAGCAGTTCCGTTCTTAATTACATATCTGTATATCCCGTATAGCTTTGAATTACATGGTACTTAAAGAAATATATAATAAAGCTTTCGACCTTGCCCCTCTCAGTCCTGAAGAGGGAATGGCTCTCTATACACAGGCTCCCCTCGAAGAGTTGATGTTTGTAGCGAACAGAGTCAGGCAGACACATAATAATGGTAATACGGTTGGCTGGATAATAGACAGAAATGTAAACATCACAAATATTTGTTTCTCGCAGTGCTCCTTTTGCAATTTTTGCAGGAAAAAAGGATCACCCGATGGCTATGTTACTACTATCGATGAATACAGGGAGAAGATTGATGAGCTTTTTGCACTCGGAGGCGATCAGCTTCTTCTGCAGGGAGGTATGAACCCTGCATTGGGACTGGATTTTTATACCGGACTGTTCAGGGAACTTAAAAAAATGTATCCCTCTTTGAAACTGCATTCGCTCGGTCCGCCTGAAGTAGCTTACCTGGCCGGGAAAGAAAAATTATCATATGCCAGTGTTCTGGGCAAACTGATTGATTCAGGTCTTGACAGTCTGCCGGGTGCTGGTGCAGAGATCCTTTCCGACCGTGTTAGAAAGATAGTGTCCCCTGCCAAAGCCACAACCGGAGAGTGGCTGGGTGTCATGGAAGAAGCCCACAAACTAAATCTTCCTACATCAGCTACGATGATGTACGGACATGTGGAGACTCCGGAAGAGAGAATCCGGCACCTGATACTACTCAGGGACCTACAGGCCAGGAAACCTGACGGACATTACGGGTTTATTACTTTCATACCCTGGCCATTCCAGGACAAGGATACGGAACTTTTATTAAAGCAGGGAATTAAGAGCAGCTATACATCTACAGGTTATATAAAAATGATAGCTGTCAGCAGAATAATGCTTAATAATATCAGTCACTTACAGGCATCAATACTCACTGTTGGCAAAGATACGGGAATGCTTTCTCTCCATGCCGGAGCCGATGATCTGGGGTCTGTAATGATAGAGGAAAATGTTGTCAGTGCGGCAGGCTCATCCAACAGGTTCAATGCGGCCGAGATGCAGGAGATAATAAAGGAAGCCGGCTTCGTTCCCAGGAGAAGAAATCAGAAATATGAATCTCATACAGAAGAAGGTAAAACTATAAAAGGTTCATGAATACTGAATAATATGCTTTTTTCTTAAAAGGGTGTCACAAAAGAGACAAGATGTAACAGCAGATATCACAAAGAACTATTGATCTATCGCAATTCCTGTACCTCCCAGAGGTTAACCATCAAAACATAATTTTTGTTATCTGTTTACATATGAACAATCAAATGTATATATAAAAAAAGGGTGCCCTATCAGGACACCCTTTAAAGTTAATATCAATAAATCTGAACTAGTCTTTCTTTTCTGTTTCCTTTGCATCATCATCCTCATGTTCAACCTTTGAGGCTTTTTTGAATTCCTTCATTCCCTGACCGATTCCCTTCATTAATTCGGGTATCTTACGCCCACCAAAAAGAAGAACCAATACAAGCAATATCAGTATGATCTCAGTTAATCCCAGCTTTCCCATTTTAGTATGATTTAATTTCAGACAAAGTTAAAAATACTTTAACAAATAACAAGTCAATAATCAGAAAAACTACTTCTTCAGAAGTCGCAGAATATCATTACCATTAGCCAGTATCAGTAACGACAATAATATAACCATTCCCACAATCTGTGCGTACTCCAGGAACCTGTCACTTGGCTTTCTTCCGGTTACAACTTCATAGAGAAGGAACATAACATGTCCGCCATCGAGTGCCGGGATAGGAAGAATGTTCATTACAGCGAGTATTATTGAAAGAAAGGCAGTAAGGTTCCAGAATGCCTGCCAGTCCCAAACACCCGGGAATATTTTCCCTATTGTTATGAAGCCGCCGAGTGATTTATAGGCTTTTGTATGTTTTGAGAAGAGGAGTTTAAACTGCTTGAGATAATCGCTTATGGTCCTGAGACCCTTATTAATACCTGCCGGGAATGATTGCAGGAAACCATATTTAATTGTCTTAAGTTTAAAGATCTTGTTAAGTGAGATTGACCTGTTAATGCCAAGATATCCCTCTTTCGACGGTTGAACGTCCATGTTTACTGTATCGCCCTTGCGCAGAAGGGTTAACAAAACAGGGTGATCCTTGTTCTCAGCCAGGTAATTCTGGAACTGATCATAATATTCAAACTTATTATGATCAAGGGCAATTAGCTGGTCCCCCGTCTCCACTCCTGCATTTTTACCTGGAGAATCCTTTGGAAATGAAGATACTACGAAGGGTCCGAAAGGTATCCGGTAATCAATGAATCCCTCCCCTTTCAACAACCCGGCTATATATTCCGGTGGAATATTGATATTCACTACCTTGCCGTCGCGTTCAACCTGAATTGTCTTCCTGCTGTTAAGGGCAATATCGGAAGTGATATGCATAAAATCTTCAACATGATGATTGTCGAGCGAAAGTATCTTATCTCCGTTACGGAGTCCGATCTGATATCCGAGAGAATCTGTTACTATCCCGTATTTCACATTAGATGTGGGAAGATAAGTATCTCCCCAGGCAAAAAGGACAAATACGTATATAAGGATTGCAGAGATAAAATTAAAGACCACTCCTCCTGTCATTATAAGCAGGCGCTGCCACGATTTCTTTGATCTGAACTCGTAGGGTTGTGGAGGTTGTTTCATCTGTTCCCTGTCCATCGACTCATCAATCATACCTGATATCTTCACATATCCTCCCAGGGGAAGCCAGCCAACACCATATTCTGTTTCACCTTTTTTAATTTTAAACAGGGAAAACCAGGGGTCAAAGAAGAGGTAGAATTTTTCGACTCTTGTCTTGAACAGTTTGGCAAATACAAAATGCCCGAATTCATGTATAATTACGAGTATAGATAAACTCAGTACAAACTGCAGTATCTTAATCAGTATTGTCATTTTTGCTTAACACGTTTATTAATATAATTTTGGGCTGCTTTCCTTGCTTCCTTATCACTCTGTCCCAGTGACTCCAGGTCGGGATACCTTATAAACGAACATGATTCCATAGTATGTTCAACAATATCCGGCATGTCTGTAAAACCTACTTGCTCTTCCAGAAATGCATTCACTGTTATTTCATTTGCTGCATTTAATATACACGGCATATTTCCTCCCATTGAAAGAGCATCAAATGCAAGCTGAAGATTCCTGAATTTTTTCAGGTCCGGTTCATCAAAAGTCAACGACTTGTAATCAAACAGATTAAGACGCGGAAGGTCTGACTTCAGTCTTTCCGGGTAGGTAAGGGCATAGAGAATGGGGATCCTCATGTCTGGTACTCCAAGCTGGGCTTTTACCGATCCGTCGGCAAAATGCACAAATGAATGTATGACTGACTGGGGATGGACTATTACAGATATCTGTCCAGGATCAAGGTCAAACAACCACTTAGCTTCTATTACCTCAAGTCCTTTGTTCATGAGCGAGGCTGAGTCAATTGTCACCTTGCAGCCCATGTCCCAGTTCGGATGTCTTAGTGCATCACCGGGTTTTGCCTTCTTAAGCTCTTCTGCCGACCAGTCGAGGAAGGGTCCTCCTGAGGCGGTAAGAGTGATCTTGTCGACAGGATTATCAGTTTCACCTGCCATGCACTGAAATATTGCTGAATGTTCAGAATCAACAGGTATAATTTTACTCCCTTTTTCCTTAGCAAGCTTGCCTATTATCTCTCCGGCCACAACCATTGTCTCCTTATTAGCCAGGGCAACCTTTTTACCGGCCCTGACAGCAGCTACTGTTGGTTTTAAACCTGAATAGCCTACAATTGCCGCTATAACAACATCCACACTGTCAGTGGTTATCTCATTTTCAACCGCCTCATCACCCGAGAAAACGTCAATTCCGCTACCTTTAAGATTATTTCTTAGTGTTGACAGATGAGCCGCATTACCAATTACAACAGATCGTGGTTTGAATTTCTTTGCCTGGCTGGTAAGAAGGTCAACATTGTTTCCTGCAACAAGTACTTCCACACAGAACCGTTCAGGATATCTTGATACAATATCAAGTGCCTGGGTTCCGATTGACCCTGTTGATCCCAACAATGCTATTCTCTCTTGTTTATATGGCATTCCTGAAATTAAAATAAAATATGTTTTTCCGGATCAAGGGGGGTGCCTTTGTACCATAATTCAAAATGCAGGTGTGGCCCCGATGTATATCTTTCTCCTGAATCACCTACTATTGAGATGGCTTCACCGGCCCTTACAAGATCTCCCGTTTCTTTCAGAAGGCTTTCGTTATGTTTGTATATTGATACAATATTATTCTGATGTTGAACCTCAATAACATACCCCGTTTCCATTGTCCATCCCGTGAAGATAACAGTACCGTCGAGCACAGCCGACACTACTGCTTTGGGTCTTGTAACTATATCAGTTCCAAAATGTTTTGTACTCAAGTCATATTTACCTGAAACAATCCCTTTTACCGGGGGAAAGAAATGCATATCGGCAAGACTCGACACAGTTTCCAACGAACCGGCGCCCAGGTTGAGATTATATTGTTGTTCTTTTTCAACATTGGCCCTGAGTGCCGAGTCCTCCGGTGGATTTGAAAATTCGATATCCTTATAGTCCTTCGTTGAATCCTGTTCCTGGTATATCTCGGGTGGTCTTTTACCTGAGACGATAGCGTTAACGTCGGCAAAATATTTATCCCTCAGCTTCAGCTCCATATCAAGTGAGTCGAGCCTTATTGCATTCATAAGTATATTTCTCCTCATTAACACATCCGGATAGCCAGGGATAAATTCCCTGAGATTGGTAAAAGCGATCAGTGAAGCTGTAAGGCCTATAATAAACACAACTATCAATGTGATCACAAGAAAGGCGTTATACCTGGTCATCACAATACGCCATACCTCCTCGAAGGTATGATCGTTCCTTATTGTAAACCTGTACTTATCGCGCCAGGTTCTCTTTTTTTTATCGTTCTTGGCCATCCTATTCAGATAACGGGCATGCAAAGATAATATAAATATCCGGTAACCGGTAACCGGTAACCGGTTGCCGGTCTAAACAACCTTAACTGCTTTATCTTCACTCTGCCAAAGCCCGTGTTTCGTACAGACAGCCATTGCTGAAAGATTCATCGATACTTCAGGTGCAACAATGTAAAAGGCTACTTCAAAATGTGTTGGTTTGCTCCCGTTAACCCCCGCTGTATACCGGGCTTCAGCAAGAAGAGTCTCCCTGTTCCACAGCTGTATGACACTTATAAAATGATCATGATCGTCGGGATGAGGATATTCATCACCAAGTCGTACCCTGACCTCAAACTTTTCACCTCTTTTTACTGTATCCGGACAAAATACGTGAGGCATATGTCTGTCAAGATAATCACGTTTAACTTCTTTCTCCTCTTTCTCTACTTCAGTAGCTTTAAATACCCTTGGCATAATAAATCATTTTAAATTAATAAAATACATTCAATAACCTGACAGTAAAAAAGATGAATATCCGATGCAAACTTAATAATTTTAACATCAGCATCCTTTTAAAAAACAAAGATAAGCCTTTGAAGCCAATATTCACAGTTAAGCCTTTTCCTTAGTTATTTTCCCTCATTAAGAGGCTGGTCCTTTACAGGTTCAACCGGGTCAAAATATTTTCCAGTTAACATGTCAACTGGCATGTTCTTCTTGGGTACCGGATTACACCGTGTCAGCCTGTCGAGAGCATTCAGATAGCCTTTTACAACTCCTTCCTGTTTTATACTTTCAATCGCATAGACTGAGCAGGAAGGAGTAAAGACACAGGCATCAATATCCTGTGATGAAAAGACTTCCTTATAAACAACAAAAACTGTCGAAAAGATAAATGTGAGTTCATTCCTGCTTTCCTTCAGTTCATCTGTCCATTTATGATCATCGGGCTTTACGGCGAAGAGATTATCAAATGCCTGAATATCTTTCCCTGTCTGTGCCATGCTTACACCGGGAATAATAAGAAATAGTATTATTATGAAGGTTTTCATATCCCTGTTATTTTTTCAAACCATGTTTTGTTACCTGCTCTATTTGCGAGATAAAATGTTCTTTTTGAACATCATTCAGGCGGGATTCGTTCTCAATCCTTTTTATCAGGTTTCCCCTCAGCATCCTTGCCTCGTCATATCGCTTTGTCTTTATTACCAGTTTTAACTCTTCAACCGAGTATACCGGATTATCCGGGTGCATAACTGTTATTTCCCTGGCATAATACAGTGCTTTCTGAAAGTCCTTTTCTGCTTCAGAGTATATTTTCATCAGAAAATAATCTGCTTCAGTACGTATTACATCATCTGCCGAACCAGAACACCTGGTAAGGTAATTAATTCCTTTATCCCTGTCGCCTTCGGGAAGTGAAAACAAGAAGCTGTCAAGGAAGAAATATTTATGTTGAATATAGCTTATAAAATAGTAATACATACCAAGAACAAGAGTAAATTTCTCATCCGGGTTATCCATATTCCTGCATTTTTCAATAAAGGCAGAGGATTTATAGAAATTGATGAAAGCACTGAGTGAGTTGCCCTTATAATTTTCAAGACGGACTTTCAGGGAATAAGAATAAATAATATTAAATAAAGTATTTATATCAGGATGATCATCACGAAGGTTTGTTTTTATCGACTCATCGATATAGTTACTGCATATTTTCATATTCTTTTCCATTTCATCTCCGCTTAAAAGACGCCACCAGGCTATATCGGCTTTAACAATCAGCAATGTCGGCCTGTCGGTGTTAGTGTTTTCCATTAATGAAATAACAGAATCGGCTTTATAAAATGAAAAATCATAAAGATTCATGAAAAATGCCCTGACCATTCTGTTCTGATCAGTCCCTTCCGGATATCCTACAGAGGCAGGAGCCGGCGTAAAAAACGTCCCGAGGAATACTGAAGATAAGACAACAACCTTTATGATGCTTCTCCTGAGCAGATAAGTATTCGATATACAGTCAATTCTACATCTCATTGCTTTTTCTGATAAGAGCCAGTATTTCCTGGTATATTTCACTTCTGCGCTCTGCAAGCTTTTTCTCTGCTATACCTTCTGCCTTTCCATAGCCCCCGGTATAATACCGCTGGTACCAGGGTAATACGGCAATCAGTGCATCCATCGGACTATAAAGCAAACTGATCCGTACACCCAGGACAACAATACCCGAGGTGAGCAGGATGGAGTTAAGTCCCGATTTTATGTCGCCCGAATAAGTCTGACCCAGACCCGGCAGGATCATACTCAGAATCCTTGCCTTTTTAGGTGAAGGAGAAGTAAGTTTTTTACTGTTAAAAAGTGCTTCAAGGGGTTGTTTTTCCTGTTCTCCTACGCAATAGCTGAAATAGACCCGTGCTTTTTCAAAATCCTGAAGTCCGTAATAACATGTCCCCAGGAAAAAATAAAGACGTTTTTTTACAGTGGTGCCGGTATCTGAAACAGAAAACAGGTCAATAAGAGCCATTTGGAAGTTATCTTCAAGTATGTGACTTGAAGCCTTATTAAAAAGAAACTCAGTTTTAAGGCTTTCGTCATCAGCCATGTTATAGGCCAGGCCGTAATATCTCTGAGCCGTTTCATAATCCTTTTCATAAAAGGATATATCTGCTATCCTGCTTATAATATACAGGTTCTGTCTTTCCCCGCTAAAAAATAATGCTCTCCTGTAGGCTTTTGAGGCTTCATTATAATTTCCTGCCATAAATTGATTGTCCGCAAATTTTAAAGTGGCATCATAAGCCTGTGCTGCGGTATCCTGTACTGAGAAAAGGCTAGTAAGTGTCAGAATTGACAAAAACAAACACCTGGTTATTAATTTCATCTCTCCTGTTTTTATTATATCGTTTAGCCGCTTTAACAGATCCATAGATATTGCCTAAATAAAAGCTGGCCGAAACACTTGCAAAGGTCCACCCGTATGCACTTGCGGAACCATGCTTTTTAAATCCCCTGTATGCCTGCCATGCGCTGCCCGCCACGAATATCATTGAGAACACACCATCGGCCCAGTTCTTTGTATAGAATTTACCTGTTCCGGGAACTATAGCAGAAAAGGCGCCTGCAACAAAAGGGCTCTTAAACCTGATATTTTCAGCATCCTTAGCGAGGTTAACAATCCCTGCAGGAAAGTCCGAATAAGCCTTAACAGCCTCATCAGCAACTTTTTGAGCTTCCGGGTAATTGCCATTGAGCAGTAATCTGACACATTTATATGTTACTCTTTCCCTGTCAGGAAG